>NZ_CP102267.1:2213863-2514318 GCF_025148125.1 Blautia wexlerae DSM 19850 | reverse complement strand
TGAGTTCGGACGCATCATGGCATGGGCTGACAAGTACAGAACAATGAAAGTTCGTACAAACGCAGATACTCCGGCTGATGCTAAGAAAGCTGTAGAGCTTGGTGCAGAAGGTATCGGTCTTTGCCGTACAGAGCATATGTTCTTCGGTGAGGGACGTATCGATGCATTCCGTGAAATGATCTGCTCCGAAACAGCAGAAGAGAGAGAAAAAGCTCTTGCAAAAGTTCTTCCATTCCAGCAGGATGACTTCAAAGGTCTCTTTGAAGCTCTGGAAGGTAACCCTGTTACTATCCGTTTCCTGGATCCGCCTCTTCATGAGTTCGTTCCTACAGATGAAGCTGACATCAAGAAACTTGCAGATGCTCAGGGCAAAACTGTAGAGCAGATCAAGACTATCATCGCTTCTCTTCATGAGTTCAACCCGATGATGGGACATCGTGGATGCCGTCTTGCTGTAACATATCCTGAAATCGCTAAGATGCAGACAACAGCAGTTATCCGCGCAGCAATCGAAGTTAAGAAAGCTCATCCGGACTGGACAATCAAACCGGAAATCATGATTCCACTTGTTGGCGATGTAAAAGAGCTTAAATATGTTAAGAAATTCGTAGTTGAGACAGCTGATGCTGAGATCAAAGCCGCTGGTTCTGACCTTCAGTATGAAGTTGGTACAATGATCGAGATCCCGAGAGCAGCTCTTACAGCTGATGAGATCGCTAAAGAAGCAGACTTCTTCTGCTTCGGTACAAACGACCTTACTCAGATGACATATGGCTTCTCCCGTGATGATGCAGGTAAATTCCTCAACGCATACTATGACGCTAAGATCTTCGAGAACGATCCATTTGCAAAACTGGATCAGGTTGGCGTTGGCAAGCTGATGAAGATGGCTATCGAACTCGGCAAACCAGTTAACCCGAACCTTCACGTAGGTATCTGCGGCGAGCATGGTGGAGATCCGTCTTCTGTAGAATTCTGCCACAAGATCGGTCTTAACTATGTATCCTGCTCACCATTCCGTGTACCGATCGCTCGTCTTGCAGCAGCACAGGCTGCTATTGCAAATAGGTAGGAGTTCTCTTTCCTTTGAATTGCCGCTTAGTTTCGAGCAGGCAGCAGCCTATCGAAAGGCTAACGGACAGTATGTAAGGAAAAATCAGTGGAGAGATACCACTGTAAGGGTATTCATAGACCTTGATTAACAGTTAAATACGATAAGCGTATCATTAGAAATAGTGGTACGCTTATTTTTTGTCCCTTTTTGCAGATTTGTCCTTTCCCCTACTTTCCAATATAATGAAGCTAAAGAAGTGGAGGTGTGCTTATGAGAGAGAAATTTAATCATCTGTATTTGGATAGCCACGAAAGAAAACTTTTGATACATAGCCTTGTAGAGTTAAAAAATCAGCTCATTCAGCAAGGCAGATATACGGATTGTGTTGACGAGCTTATTTTTAAGGTCATAAATGCACCGACCAAGAGAATGAAAATTGAATATGTCTAAGGCAAATTACAAAGCCGCTTATTCTTATTGATTTTAAGAGTAGGCGGCTTTTTTGCGTTCTCTGGTACTGTTTACATAGCCACCTTGACAAAGTGGCTAAATCTATGCGAAAGGAGGACGCATCTATGTCAAATTGCAAAGTGATTGCTCTGACTAACCAGAAAGGCGGTGTCGGAAAAACAACCACAGCGGTCAATCTGGGTGTAAGTCTGGTGCAGCAGGGTAAAAAAGTCCTGCTGATTGATGCCGATGCACAGGCAAATCTCACGATGGCTCTGGGTTATAACAGACCAGACGATATTCCCATAACGCTTTCTACTGTGATGCAGAACATCATAGACGATAAAACGCTTGATGTTTCACAGGGTATTATCCACCATAGCGAGGGCGTCGACCTGCTTCCGTCAAACATTGAGATGTCGGGCTTTGAAGTAAGGCTAATCAATGCAATGAGCCGTGAGCGTGTGCTGAAAACCTATGTCAATGAGGTTAAAAAGAATTACGACTATGTGCTTATTGATTGTATGCCGAGCTTAGGCATGATAACCATCAATGCTCTGGCGGCGGCTGACAGCGTGATTATCCCGACACAGCCCCACTATCTCTCGGCTAAAGGTCTGGAGCTTTTGCTTCGCTCCGTATCAATGGTCAAGCGGCAAATCAACCCAAAGCTGCGGATAGACGGTATCTTAATGACTATGGTAATGCCCCGTACCAACATTTCTAAGGAAATTACGGCAACGGTCAAAAGTGCATACGGTAAGAAAATCAAGGTATTTGATACCGAGATACCTCATTCTATCCGTGCGGTGGAAGCTACCGCAGAAGGCAAAAGTATTTTTGCTTACGACAAAAGCGGCAAGGTTGCCGCAGCCTATGAGCAGTTAGGAAAGGAGGTGGCAGAGATTGGCGAGAAGCAGAGAAACCAAAATCGAGCTGACCGCATACGATGACCTTTTTCAGACGGACGAAAGCCGTGAGGAAGCAAAGCTAAGCAAGATACGGGATATTCCCATATCGGAGATTGACGAGTTTCCAGACCACCCGTTCAAGGTTTTGATGGACGAAGATATGGAACAACTTGTTGAGAGTATCAAGCGAAACGGTGTAATGACCCCTGCGACAGTTCGCTTAAAAGAGGACGGACGGTATGAGCTTATCAGTGGTCACAGGCGAAAAAAGGCTTGTGAACTTGCAGGACTTGAAACGCTGAAATGCGAGGTCAAAGAGCTTACCCGTGATGAAGCCATTATTGTCATGGTGGAAAGTAATCTCCAACGCTCTGTTATTTTGCCGAGTGAGAAAGCGTTTGCGTATAAAATGCGGTTGGAAGCTATGAAACGACAGGCAGGCAGACCCCCAAAAGAAAATGCGTCGCCATTGGCGACTAATTTATCAAAAGGGCGTTCTGATGAGGAATTAGGAGAACTTGTTGGAGAAAGCAAAGACCAGATACGCCGCTATATCCGTCTAACGGAGCTTGTTCCCGAAATCCTGCAAATGGTAGATGAAAGGCAGATTGCTTTTCGTCCTGCGGTTGAAATTTCCTATCTGACCGAGGAACAGCAATACACCCTGCTTGAAGCAATGGAGTACAACGATGCTACCCCGTCATTGGCACAGGCTATCAAAATGAAGAAGTATAACCAAGACGGCAAGCTCACTTCCGAGGTTATCCAGTCCATTATGGAGGAAGAAAAGCCCAACCAGAAGGAAAAACCTGCTTTCCGTGACGAGAGGATAACCAAGCTCATTCCCAAGACTGTTCCCAGAGGGCAGGAAACGGATTTTGTTGTCAAGGCGTTAGAGTTTTATAACCGACACTTGCAGCGGAACAAGGCTCACGAGAGATAGCCACACATCGAGGGCGAGGTCTGCCCATTTGAGTGGATAGCCATTATTTCGGCTTCCCCCTCTCCACACCTCACCCCCTAACTACTGCCAGTAACTATCCGAGAAAAGAAATACTTTAGGCTGTCCATAACGGGCAGCTTTTTTCGGTCAGTAAGGCAAAATATTCAATCCAAATTACAGGAGGTAACTATGAAAATCCCTAAATTATTCAAAAAGGCTGCGGCTTTTGTAATGGCTGCGGTCACGGCATTATCCATAATGCCTGCGACGGCGTTTGCTGCGGGTGACATCGGGACGATTTTCTTTTCCCACACCTATGACAGCAACGGCAATGCGATGAGGTACAATTCCAGTGCGAATATCGGCGGCTATACCGCAGGCGGAACGGGAAATTATAAGTACCGTATGTTTGTGGACGGTGAGAATGCGTTTTGTATTCAGCCGGGAGTACCGCTGAAAACAGGAAACACCTTGAAAAAGGCTTCCTCTGATACTTGGAACGCCCTTTCAGCCAATCAGAAAAAGGCGGTTGGGCTTGCCCTGCTCTATGGGTATCAGGGCAACCGAAATAATCTGTCGGGAAGTGATGATGAAAAATGGCTTGCCACGCAGACCCTCGTATGGGAGTTTGTCACAGGCTGCCGTGAAGCCACAGGCTCATATAACCAGACAAGCACCACCGTTTACAGCCTGCACTTCGGTTCAAATTATGCCAACAGCGGAGCAAGGGCAGTGTATGACCAGATTGTTGCAATGCTGCGTGAGCATAACACCATTCCGAGCTTTATGTCGGGCGGTAAGAATGACATCACAAAGGAGCTTGCCTACAAGGACGGAAAGTACAGCATCACATTGACGGACAGCAACGGCGTCCTTTCCGATTACAGCTTTTCAAGCTCTGACAGCAATGTGAGTGTATCGAAGTCTGGAAATAAGCTGACAATCAGCTCCACCGTAGCTATCAGCGGTTCTGTCCGCATTACGGCAAAGAGGAACAATGTGCCGACTGTCAGCAGCAGTGCAAAGCTCATTGCCTATGGCGACCCGAACTTGCAGGATTTGGTAACAGGTGTGGAGAATGCTGATACCGTGTCTGCATATATCAATATCGAAACGCCGACAGGCACGATTGCCCTCAAAAAGACTTCTGAGGACGGAGTTGTGGAGGGCATCTCTTTTACAATCAAAGGTGATAACTTCAATAAAACAGTTAAGACAGGAAAGGACGGCTCTGTCTCCGTGGAGGGATTATTCCCTGGCACTTATACGGTCACAGAACAGTCTATTGACCGTTATGAGCCGCAGAAAACCCAGACCGTCACACTTATCGGAGGAAAAACCTCTACTGTGACCTTCAGCAATACTTTGAAGCGTGGCAGTCTGGAAATCGTCAAGACTTCCGAGGACAATCTGGTGGAGGGAATGAAATTCCACCTTTATGGCACATCTTTAAGCGGCTTGCCTGTTGACGAGTATGCCGTGACTGATAAAAACGGACTGGCTAAGTTTGAAAATGTCCTTATCAGTGGCGATACCCCGTATGTGGTTGAGGAAGTGGATACCGCAGTCCGCTATGTCGTTCCTGCTTCCCAGACAGCTCCGATTGAATGGAACAAGGTCACAAAACGCAGCTTCGACAATGTGTTGAAGAAATTCCAAGTGACTGTGACAAAGACCGATGCAGAAACAGGTTCTCCGCAGGGCGACGCTTCCCTTGCAGGTGCGGTTTACGGCATCTATAAAGGTGAGGAACTGATTGACACCTACACGACTGATGAAAACGGTCAGTTTACGACCAAGTATTATATCTGTGATAATGATTGGACTGTCCGTGAAATCAGCCCGTCCGAGGGGTATCTTCTGGATACCGCAATCCACAAGGTAGGTGCAGAACCAGAGCTATACACGGTAGAGCTGAACAGTACCGCAAACGATGTGAATGAACAGGTCATCAAAGGCAATATCGCACTCATCAAGCATACGGATAACGGGGAAACCCAGATTGAAACACCCGAAGAAGGTGCGGTATTTGAAGTGTTCCTCAAATCCGCAGGCAGCTATGAAAATGCAAAGGAAACCGAGCGTGATGTGCTGACCTGTGACGAGAACGGTTTTGCCCAGACAAAGGATATGCCGTATGGCATTTATACCGTCCGCCAGACCTTTGGTTGGGAGGGGCGTGAACTGATGAAAGACTTTGATGTGTTTATCAGCAAGGACGGTCAGACCTACCGCTACCTTATCAACAACGCTAACTTTGAGAGCTATATCAAAATCGTAAAGAAAGATGCAGAAACAGGCAATACAATCCCGTATGCAGGTGCAGGCTTCCAGATTTACGACCCGAATGGAAATCTTGTGACTATGACTTTCACTTATCCCGAAGTGACGACCATTGACACCTTCTATACTACGGCAGACGGCGACCTAATCACACCGCAGACATTGGAATACGGCAAAGGCTATTCCCTTGTGGAAGTACAAGCCCCCTATGGGTATGTCTTAAATTCCGAGCCTGTTTATTTTGATGTGGTGCAGGAAAATTCCGAGGAAGAAAGCGGCATTACCGTTATTGAGGTAGTACGCTCCAATATGGCACAGAAAGGTACAATTACAGTAGAAAAGTCTGGCGAGGTATTCAGCTCCGTGGCAGGCGATAAGGGATTGTATCAGCCGATTTTCTCTGTCAGCGGTCTTGAGGGTGCAGTCTATGAGATTACCGCAGCCGAGGATATTGTCACTCTGGACGGGACGGTCAGAGCAAACAAGGGCGAGGTTGTGGATACCGTTACGACAGGAAAAGACGGTACAGTAAAATCCAAAGAACTGTATCTCGGAAAATATGAGGTTAAGGAAATCACAGCTCCGTATGGAATGGTGCTGAACGAGAAAGTCCATTCTGTTGAGCTTGTGTATGCAGGACAGAATGTTGATGTAACGGAAACGGCTACTTCTTTCTATAATGAAAGACAGCGTGTTGAAATCGACCTCATCAAGAGCCTTGCCATTGATGAAGCCTACGGCATTGGCAAGAACGGGGAAATCTTTGATGTGACCTTTGGCTTGTATGCGGCGGAGGAACTCACAGCCGCAGATGGAAAGACCATTCCTGCGGACGGTCTGATTGAGGTCATTTCCCTTGATGAAAGCGGTCACGGGAAAGCAATCAGCGACCTGCCGATGGGCAGCTATTATGTGCAGGAAATCTCGACCAACTCCGCATATATTGTCAGCGATGCAAAATACCCTGTTACTTTTGAATACGCAGGACAGGATACCGAAACTGTCCGCATTACAGCCAACGAGGGCGAAGCTATCACAAATGACATTATTTACGGCTCTGTAAGCGGTAAGAAATCTGATGAGGACGGAAAAACTCTGGGCGGTGCAGTTATCGGTATCTTCAAGACAGGAACTACCGAGTTTACAAAGGAAAATGCGATTGCCGCTACCACATCAAAAGATGATGGTAGTTTTTCTTTTGCCAAAGTGCCGTATGGAACTTGGATAATCCGTGAAATCGAAAGCCCGAAGGGATATGTACTCTCCGAGGAAGAAATCGCCGTGACTATTGGCAAGGTGGACGAAGTTGTGGAAATCGAACTTGTCAACTACTTCATTAAGGGCAATATCGCTTTGACAAAGGTTGATGAGGATTATCCCGACAACAAGCTGTCTGGTGCGGTATTTGAGGTTTACTCCGATACCAATGGCGATGGGAAACTGGATAAAGACGATACGCTGCTTGGCGAAATGAAGGAACTTGACGGCGGCGTTTACCAGATGAGTGAACTCCGCTACGGCAAATATCTGGTAAAGGAAACCAAAGCTCCGACAGGCTTTGTGCTTGATGAAGATGTTTATGCCGTATCCATCGAGGAGAACGGAAAGACCTACACAGTGGAAAACAAGGCGGGTGTTGGCTTTATCAATGCAGCACAGAAAGGCTCTCTTAAAATCGTAAAGACTTCCTCTGACGGCAAGGTGGAGGGCTTCTCTTTCCGTGTGACAGGCGTGGACTATGACCAGACCTTTAAGACAGATAAGAACGGGGAAATCGTGATTGAGGGCTTGCGGATTGGCGACTATACCGTATCCGAAGTAAGCGACAAGGCTTCCGCAGGATATATCCTTCCTGCCGATAAACAGGCAACGGTAAAGGTGAACGCTACGGCTATCGTGCAGATGCACAATGAGTTCAGGGATACCCCGAAAACAGGCGATGACTTCAATCTGGGCTTATGGGTAAGCCTTGCGGCGTTGTCTGTTGTCGGTGCGGGCGTTCTCGGATTTGTCGGTTATAAGAACAGAAAGAAGAAAAAGGAGGACTAATTGATGGACGCTAAAACCATTATCGCAATCGTGCTTGTCGTGTTCATTGTGGGTGCGGCGGTATGGCTGAATATCCGTAACAGAAAGAATAAGTAAGTTGTTTGGGCGGCTGAAAGATGCCGCCCTTTCCTTTATGGAGGTAAAGATGAGAAACCTAAAAACCATTGAAAAGAAAGTCAGGGCTGTTCTGGAAAAGAATGAAGATGCCAGAAATGACGATATGGTACTGTATCTTGCACTTTGTAATGCCTGTTTGAAGGATGCAGGAGCAATGCCGCTTGCGGAGATAATGACGCAGCACAAATATCTCGGTCTGCCGAGCTTTGAGAGCGTCAGCAGGACACGCCGCAAGCTGCAGGCACGGTATCCAGAGCTTGTAGGGAGCCGCCCTGTTCAAAAAATGAGAGCCACGGGCGAGAAAGCCTATCGGCGTTATGCCAAAGAATAGAGAGGTGCTTATGGACGAAGAAAAACGCTCCAATCAGAACTATGAAATCATTGAGAGCTGTACTATCGGGAGTACAGAGCTTGTCATCGGTCACAATCCCAACTCACCCAACCCTTATGTGTGTTGGTACTGCAAGGGAGGCTCAAATTATTTCTGGGGTTATTACACGAATGAGCTTGATGATGCACGGCAAAAGCTGAATGAACGATACCAGTCAGAGTGCCGTATGCCCTATAATCAGCCTGCCCAGAAGCAGAAAAACGGTGATGACCGTGAGCGATAAAATAAAATATGACTGCACGACCTGTCCTTATCCCCGATATAAGGATGGGTCAGTTATTTTCTGCGATGTCTGTATTCGCAAGATTTTAGACGAGCAGAAAGAGAAAAAGGAAAGAAAGGAGCAGCCGAATGAGTAATGAAATAAAGACAAGACCTTTAACCCCGACAGAACAGAAATACACCTATGCCCAAAGTATGCAGCTTGAGGGGCAGACAGGCACTATCGGGCATCTGCGTGGTGACTTTGCCACGACGGGCTATGGCTTTTACACCACTTGGTTTGATACCAGACCACAATGGAAATCTGACGAATTTAAGGCAGACCTTGATACGGTCATCAATGCTTTACGGGAGGATAAAGGGCTTTTGCATAACCGCTATGATATGAGTGCGTTTGCAAGGCATTTTCCCGAAAGTGCTATCAAGGGTAACTATTGTACGGAGTACGGTTTCCGTGTGGATACGGAGAAACACGCTTTTCTGCTTCGGTGCAATCCCACCAAAGGCGACTATAATTTTTACTGCTATTGCTATGTGAAGGAATGGCTTAATAAGCATATCCAGAAAGCAGAACAAGGTATCCGATTTATTGACCCTCAATATAAAGAACTGTTCCGTATCCCCGACGGCGGAAAGGTCATTGTCACGACTTCTTGGGAAGAGAAACGGGAGTATCCCTGCCGCTTCATTGATGAATACCATACCGAAGTCGGCAGCAATCTGTACCACATCTGCGAGTTTGCCGAGCGTATGCAGAAAAACGGGGCGACCTATGAGCCGAAACCTGCGGAACAAACGCCGCAGAAAACACCGAAGCACAAGGATTTAGAACGATAAGGAGGATTTAGAATATGGCTGTTAATCAGAAAGCCGTCAAGGTCTTGAATAAGGTCTTGGAAGCAGGCTTTACCGATGAAAAAGCGATTGCCGCTATGACTATGGACGATATTCTTTCTATGCAGGGCATCACGGTTGGGGATATTACTCTCATCAATGACCTGCAAAAGAGCATTAAATCGAACAAGGTCATTTCTTTTCTTGGCGGTGGTGCTGAGTGAGTAAACAGAAATATTTGAAACAGAAACGATAAGGAGGTGTAGGTTGAATGGCTGCGAAGTATCAGCTAATCACAGAGCTGTATCGGCGTACAGGCATTGCGGTTGCAAAAAATCCGCAGGCGTGGCAGGGCTTTCTGTCCTCTGCCTGCCGCAACTATAAATGCCGTTTTGACGAACAGCTTTTAATATACGCCCAACGCCCCGATGCTGTCGCTGTTGCGAAGCTCGAAACTTGGAACAGGCAGTTCAAGCGTTGGGTCAATAAGGACAGCAAGGGTATTGCCGTATTTGACCCGAAAGGTCGCAGGAATACGCTGAAATACTATTTTGATGTGTCCGACACCCACGAGGGCTATTATGGCAGCCGCCCTGTTCCGATATGGCAGATGGATGAGCGATACGAGCAGGCTGTTATGGAAAGGCTCTCGGACAGGTTTGGAGATGTGGAAAGCACTGACCTTGCTTCTGACTTAATGGAAACGGCAAAGAACGCCGTGGAGGACAATCTGCAAGACTATTTTTCTCAGTTAAAGGACTGCACGAAAGACAGCTTTTTGGAAGAACTGGACGACTTTAATATAGAAGTCATTTACAGGCGGCTGGCAACAAACAGCGTTGCTTTTATGCTGATCAGCCGCTGCGGTCTGGATACGAATGAGTTTTTTGACCGAGAGGATTTTGCGGATATTGTAAATTTCAATACCCCTGCAACGATAAACGCCATCGGCGTTGCCACGAGCGATATTGCGGAAATGGCGTTACGGGAAATCTCACAGTCTATCCGAAATGTGCAAATAGCGGAAAAAGACCAGAATCGCACCTTTGCACAAAAAACGCAGGCTCAGTATGATAAAGGCAGACAACAACCCGAAAGGAGCGAATACAATGAGCGAAATCACTTACAGCAGACAGGGGGATTATCTTATTCCCGACCTAACATTACCGACAGAGCCAGAGCTTCCGCTTGGCAGGTACGCTTTGATGCACAGGGATTATCTGGAGAAGCACAAGCGAGTGACCTATCTCAATCTGCTGACATCGGGCAGGCTGAACGGGCATCTGCACGAGGTAGAGCAGACAGCACTCCAGAGGTTGGAGCTTCTGACGAAGCAGCTCTCAGCCGAGCAGGGCGTGACAGAGGAACTGAAAGAGAAAGCACCGATGCAGTGGGTCGGACTGATGAACAACATCCGCAGCCAAGCGGAGGAAGTGATACTGACCGAACTGATTTACAAGTAAGCGTTGCCAAAGAGGATGAGGTTAGGGTCAATCTTCCAACCGTAGATGAACAAATCGAAATGATAGCAAAAGCAGAGGACGAAAAAGCCTCTGCTTTTGCTATTTCCAAAGAAGATATTGACTCCGTACTTCAGAAAGGCAGCGGTGTTGCGGACGGAAAATACCGCATCTACCGCCAATTCCAAAAGGGCGTGGACAGACAGAAAAATATTGAGTTCCTTAAAAATGAGTATGGAACGGGCGGCGGTACGCACATCTTCCCCGATGGTTTCAGCGGTCATTCTTGGTATGACAGCAAAGGTCTTGCCATTGACCGAAACGGCACTTATACCAATCACGACCTTGTGTTAAAATGGTCACAGGTTGAAAAGCGTCTGCGTGAGCTGATTAAGGATAACCGCTATCTCAATCCGAAAGAAAAAGACCATTATGCCGATTATCTGGAGAGCGTGTCAGCCCCTCAATATGAGATTGACACCCAGAGGAAAATAGCAAGGCAGCGTTTTATCGACGCCCATCGTGACCTGCCGCCTGCCGACAAACGGGATACCCTTGCTTTGCGGCTATCTGACTTTATCCGTGACTTGGACAGGTACGAAAAAGACCTGTTATCTGTTGTGGAACGAAGCGACCTTGCAGATGTTACCGCCGAGCAAATGGAACAGCACTTATCCGACCCCTCAACCGTTCAACAGCTCATAGACTTTCTTGCACAGGTACAATGGAAAACGACCTCGGTTTTCAGCCGCAGTAATGGGTGGAAGTTTACCGAGGAATTAAGGGAGCTGCACCCACTTTGCTACCTCTACAATGAGGGCGATGTGGTGTATATCGGTGCGGATAAATATGAGATTGCAACACTTACCGAGGAAAAGGTCTATCTGCAAAATGCCGAGTTCCCTATCTTGGGGCAGGAATACAGCCGAGCCGACTTTGAAGAAAAGCTAACGGAAAATCCTGCAAATGACCATCTGAAAGTGGTCGTAACCGAGAAACAGAGGACAGAAGCACCGTCCGAGAAAAAGCAGGACGGAATACAGTTTTCTATCGGTTTTTCCGAACACCCTGCCTTTTATGACAGACAGCTTAATGACCGCTATACGGATTTGAGCTTTGCTCTGGGGAATAAGCTGCTTGGTATTTTGGACGAGAAACAGCACCGTGAGCGTGAGGGCGATAAAAATATCGGGTGGTATCACAAGACAGATTTTGTTATCAAGGCTGTTATCGGCGGCGAGGAATTTAACTATGAAGGGCGGTTTGATATTGGCGATGGTGAGGGCGATTTAATTGCCCATATTAAGAATTTTTACGATTATGCCTTATCGCCAAAGGGCGAACAGCTATATGGAGATGACCGAGAAAGCCTGCTCCGTGGCAGAGATGAGTTTATCCCATTCTTGGAACAGCACACCGAGCTGAAACCAGAGGACGAAAAACTGCTTGATGAGATTATGGCTACCGAAAGTGATTGGTACAGGACAGCCGAGGAAGCCGAAGAAAAACCACAGGCGAATGCCGATAAAGTGAATGGCTCAGAAGCTCCTGTCATTGAAATGGAGCAATCCACAGATGACCTCATAGGCAGGGAAATCATCATAGATAACCGTAAATATCTCATTGAGAGCATCGGGAAAATCAGCGGTGATGTGTCCCTGCGTGACATCACATTCCAGAACAATGTGGGCTTTCCGATAAACCGAGTGGAGAAAATCGGCTATATCCAAAAGCTATTGGAACAGGAAAAAACCGAATTACCACCCGAAGAAAAAACGGAAACTCTTGCCACAGACCGTCATAATTTCCGTATTACCGATGATGCCATCGGTATCGGCGGAGCAAAAGAAAAATTCCGTAACAATATGGCGGCAATCAACCTGCTGCACGAGCTTGAAATTGAAAACCGCCTTGCCACACCCGAAGAACAGGAAGTCCTGTCTCGGTATGTCGGTTGGGGCGGTCTTTCTATGGCATTTGATGAACACAATGCGGCGTGGGCGGAGGAGTTTAAGGAGCTATATGCCAGCCTTTCCCCAGAGGAATACCGTGCCGCTATGGAGTCAACGCTGACCGCTTTTTATACGCCGCCTGTTGTTATCAAGGCGATGTATGACGTACTTGACCGCCTGGGCTTTTCACAGGGCAATATCTTGGAGCCGTCCTGCGGCACAGGCAATTTCTTTGGTCTGCTTCCCGAAAGTATGCAAAACAGCAAGCTCCACGGCGTGGAAATCGACTCTCTCACAGGCAGGATTGCAAAGCAGCTCTACCAAAAAGCGAACATTGCCATTGAGGGCTTTGAGAAAACAAATCTCCCAGACGACCATTTTGATGTAGTCCTCGGTAATGTGCCTTTTGGGGAGATAAGGGTCAATGACAGCCGATACAACGCCCAGAAATTTCTCATACACGACTACTTTTTCGCAAAGGCTCTGGATAAAGTCCGTGCCGGCGGCGTTGTGATGTTCATTACCTCAAAGGGTACGATGGATAAAGCAAGTCCAGAGGTACGCAAGTATATTGCCCAGAGAGCCGAGCTTTTAGGTGCTATCCGTCTGCCAGACAACACCTTTAAGGCAAACGCAGGCACGGAGGTCACGAGCGATATTCTTATCCTGCAAAAGCGTGACCGAGTGATGGATATAGAGCCAGACTGGGTACACCTTGATACGGACGAAAACGGTGTTACGATGAACAGATATTTTGTCGAACACCCCGAAATGGTGTTGGGCGAGATAAAGATGGAAAACACACGCTTTGGTACTTTCGAGCCTGTCTGTAAAGCCCGTAAGGATATACCACTTTCCGAGCTTCTGTCCAATGCAGTTCAGAGGATAAACGGCGAAATCCCAGAGCTTGATAATAGGGTTGATGAAATCTCCGATGAGCAGGAGCTTTCCGTTCCTGCTGACCCGAATGTGCGTAACTTCTCTTTTACTCTGGTGGACGGCAGGGTTTACTTCCGAGAGAATGACCGTATGCAACCTGCTTCTGTGTCGATGACCGCAGAAAACCGTATTAAGGGACTTATCCAAATTCGTGACTGTGTGCGTAAGCTCATAGAGTATCAGACCGATGATTACCCAGAGGAAATGATACGCACCGAGCAGGAAAACCTCAACCGTCTGTATGATGTTTATACCGCAAAATACGGTCTAATCAACAGCCGAGGAAACTATCTTGCTTTTGCTTCAGATGAGAGCTACTTCCTTCTATGTTCTCTGGAGGTGCTTGATGATGAGGGCAACTTCAAACGGAAGGCAGATATGTTCACAAAGCGGACTATCAAACCCCACCGAGAAGTAACTTCGGTTGAAACTGCAAGCGAAGCCCTCGCCCTCTCTATCGGGGAGAAAGCCCGTGTTGATTTGCCTTATATGGAGCAGCTCACAGGCAAAACGCAGGCTGAGCTTGTGCAGGATTTACAAGGTGTTATCTTCAAAGTACCGAACTGTGAGCATGTTTCCTATGTAGCCGCAGACGAGTATCTGTCAGGAAATGTCCGAAACAAGCTGACGGTTGCGGATCTTGCTGCGAAGAATGACCCAGAGCTTGCAGTTAATGTGGAAGCCTTGGAAAAGGTCATTCCCAAAGACCTCTCGGCGGCGGAAATCTCTGTCCGTCTGGGTGCAACTTGGATACCGCAGGAAGATATACAGCGGTTTGTGATGGAGCTTTTAACTCCGTCAAGTTATGCCGCAGGCAGATTAAAGGTACGATACACCCCGATAAACGGAGACTGGTTCATAGAGAATAAAAGCTCCGATATGGGGAATGTAAAGGCGGACAGCACCTATGGTACGAAAAGAGCTTCCGCCTATCGTATTATTGAGGACACCTTAAACCTGCGTGACACCCGTATCTTTGATTATGTGTATGACGAACACGGCAATAAAAAAGCGGTGTTCAATGCAAAGGAAACCACGGCGGCACAGGCGAAGCAGGAAGTCATCAAGCAGGCGTTTCAGGATTGGATATGGAAAGACCCAGAACGGCGAAACCGCCTTGTCCGTTATTACAACGACACTTTTAACTCTGTGCGACCCCGTGAATATGACGGAAGCCATATCACTTTCGGAGGTATCAGTCCAGAAATCACACTAAGACCACATCAAGTCAACGCCATCGCCCATATCCTTTATGGCGGCAATACGCTTCTTGCCCATAAGGTGGGAGCAGGAAAAACCTTTGAAATGGTAGCCGCCGCACAGGAAAACAAACGGCTCGGCTTATGCCAGAAATCCATGTTTGTTGTGCCAAATCATCTTGTCGGTCAGTGGGCTTCCGAGTATCTGCGGCTCTATCCGAGTGCAAATATACTTGTGACAACAAAGCGGGATTTTGAAACGGGAAACCGCAAGAAGTTCTGCGGCAGGATTGCCACAGGCGACTATGACGCAGTCATTATCGGGCATTCGCAGTTTGAAAAAATCCCGATGAGCATAGGACGCCAGAGGGAGCAGTTGGAAAAGCAGCTTGATGATATTGAGCATGGCATTGACGATGTGCAGGCTTCCAAAGGCGAGCAGTTCACGGTCAAACAGCTAATGAAAACCCGAAAGGCAATCAAGACGAAGCTCGAAAAACTCAACGACACCAAGCGTAAGGATACGGTTATCGACTTTGAACAGCTCGGCGTTGACAGGCTTTTCATTGATGAGAGCCATTTTTATAAGAATTTGTACCTCTACACCAAGATGCGGAATGTAGGCGGTATCGCCCAGACCGAAGCCCAGAAATCAAGCGACCTCTTTATGAAATGCCGCTATCTGGACGAAATCACGGGCAACCGTGGCACGGTTTTCGCAACGGGTACGCCTGTTAGCAATTCAATGGTTGAGCTGTACTCCGTTCAGAGGTACTTGCAGTATGACACTCTTGCACAGAACGGTTTGCAGCATTTTGACAGTTGGGCTTCTACCTTTGGAGAAACGGTTACAGCTCTGGAATTAGCACCCGAAGGCACGAATTACCGAGCCAAGACAAGGTTTGCCAAGTTCTATAACCTGCCAGAGCTGATGCAGATGTTCCGTGAGGTGGCGGATATACAGACCGCCGATATGCTAAAGCTCCCTGTGCCAACGGTCAATTACCACAATATTAAGACTAAGCCGAGTGAGATACAGACCGAAATGGTAGCTTCCCTTGCGAAGCGGGCTGAGAAAGTCAGGGCAAGGCTTGTCGAGCCGAACATTGACAATATGCTCAAGATAACCAATGATGGAAGAAAACTGGCTCTTGACCAGAGAATGATTGACCCGATGCTGCCAGATGACCCAGAAAGTAAAGTCAATGCCTGCGTGGATAATGTGTACCGTATCTGGGAGGAACACGCCGATACCAAAGCGACACAGCTTGTGTTCTGCGACCTGTCCACCCCGAAAAATGACGGTACTTTCAATGTCTATGACGATATGAGGGAGAAGCTGATAGCCCGTGGTATCCCTGCGGAGCAGATACGCTTTATCCACGAAGCGACCACCGATGCACAGAAAAAAGAGTTGTTCGGCAAGGTAAGAAGCGGCGAAGTCCGTGTGCTGTTCGGCTCTACTCCTAAGATGGGAGCAGGTACGAATGTGCAGGACAGGCTCATAGCAATCCATAACCTTGATTGTCCGTGGCGTCCTTCCGACCTTGAACAAAGGCAGGGGCGTATTGAACGGCAGGGCAATATGTTTCCAGAGGTGGAGGTTTACCGATATGTGACCGAGCAGACTTTTGATGCTTATCTCTATCAGTTGGTGGAGAGCAAGCAGAAATTTATCAGCCAGATAATGACGAGCAAAAGCCCTGTACGCTCTGCCGAAGATGTGGACGAGGTTGCCCTGTCCTTTGCGGAGGTTAAAATGCTTGCCACAGGTGATGCCCGTTTTAAGGAAAAGATGGATTTGGATATACAGGTTTCCAAGCTCCGAGTGTTAAAGCAGAGTTATCTTTCCGAGCATTACGACCTTGAGGACAGAGTGCTGAAATACTATCCCCAGACCATTAAAGAGTATGAGGAACGCATTGCAGGCTATGAAAACGATGCGGCTCTTGTCGAGCAGCACAAGCCGCAGGGCGAGGATAAGTTCTGCCCGATGACCCTAAAAGGTATGACCTACACCGAAAAGGCAGACGCAGGCGAGATGCTCCTTGCAATCTGCAAGGATTATCCGATGTCCGCAGCTACCGAAATCGGCAGCTATCGAGGTTTCCGAATAGAGATTTATTATGATACCGTCAACGCCCATTATTGTATGAACCTTTGTGGAAAGGCAAAGCATAAGGTAGATTTAGGTGCTGATGCCCTCGGAAATCTGACCCGAATTGAAAACGAGCTGTCAAAGCTCCCCGCCAGACTGGAAGCTGCCAAGACCAAAAAGGCGGAAACTATCGCACAGCTTGAAACCGCAAAGGAGGAAATCAAGAAGCCCTTTGCCTTTGAAGATGAGCTGAAAGAAAAAACAGAACGGCTGAACGCTCTTAACATTGAGCTGAATCTGAATGAAAAAGATACTTCCGTTATGGATACCGAGCCAGAGCAGGCAGAAGAACAGCCCGAAAGAAAATGTGCAAGTCGGGAGAGATAATGCGGTTTGCATATTTGTATTGCTGATTTCTGGGAAGTATAATAGGTGTAGATTTATAGAATATCGGAGGTGAAAGGTGTGCTTGATAATTTCAGATTTGAAACCTTTGTTGATGTGCATAGCAACATCTTTGCTGAATATCTAAGCTCCGTTATCGCAAAGCTGCCCAAAGAAAATCCAGAATACCGTTCCACAGAGGAAAGGATAGAGGAACTCTACAAGGAGTATCCCAAAGTGATGGCAGTTTTGGATACGGAAAAGCCGAGTGATTTATCCGAGCAGGAGTGTAAGGCTTTGATAGAAGTTTTGGAGCTTCGGAACAGGCTCAGCGATATGCAGCAGGAAGCAATCTATTTCAGAGGGTGCTATGACAGCGTTGGGTATCTCAAAAAGGCAGGAATTTTATAACCGAGAACGGCGGCATTGGCGTGGAGCTGATGCCGCTTTTACATAGCCGCAGAGGTGGAAAAATTCATAAAAATGTGGTATGATTTTTAAATCAGTAAGGAGGTGACAGTTTGTGAGTGTTATCTTTGGAATAAAAGAAAATAACCGTATAATTATTGCAGGCGATAAGCGAGGGTCAAGTATTGACGGGAAAACTTTGTCAGATGATTTAGACAAAGTCCTTATGATAAATGACCATTTAGCTTTTTCAAGTGCAGGTAACGCAGCTATTGAAAAGGCTATTTCAATAGATTTGAACAAGGCGACAAATAAAGATTGCCTAACTACCGATGATTTACTTGATATTATAAAAGCATTTTATAAGCGAGTAGCCGATACAAATTGTGATGCTATATTAGCCTTGCCGTTCTATTTTCTCATAGCAGGTAAAGGGCGTGACGGTAATGCAAGCCTAATATCGGGAGGTAATATCAAGGGTCGTTTAGATGCAAAAGATGTTCCAATGGCTCTTTTTCCACCTGCCGATGCAAAAATGCAGGAGTGCTGCGATTGCTTTGCAAAAAATTATAAGTTGCATAATTCAGAGTTTGTAGAAAAAACAATTAAGGAAATTGCGAATATTAGTAATTTGGTAAGCCCTACGGGTAACAAATGGATTTATAATATCGCAACAGAAAAAGGGATGCTTTTTTCATTCTAAAAGAACTATATTTTACATAGCCGAGAGGTTTTCATTTAACGAAATCCCCTCGGCTTTTTCTATTTCTGGAGGTGATTTTATCCATTGAGAACTAACCGACCCTACGTGCAGATTGACCCAGATGTGCTTGAACGGGTACGCCAGATTGACCTGTTATCCTATCTGCGTGAGTTTGAGCCGAGCAATCTCGTTAAGGTCAAAGGCACAAGCAATGTGTACTGTACAGCAGAACACGACAGCTTAAAGATTTCCAACGGCAAATGGTATTGGTGGTCGAGAGGTTTCGGCGGCTATTCTGCCCTCGACTATCTCATCAAGGTCAAGGAATATGACTTCGTAGAAGCCGTGGAAATTCTCACGGGACAGACGATGGCGGACTGGAAGCCACCCCCTGCTCCCAAGAAAGATAAACCGAAAGTCCTGCTCCTGCCGCCAAAAAATAAGGATTGTAACCGAGTGATACAGTATCTTTTCGGGCGTGGTATTGACTATCAGCTCATACAGGAGTGTATCTCAGACGGCACGCTTTATGAGAGTGCCGATTATCACAATGCTGTTTTTATCGGCAAAGATGAAAGCGGAACACCGAAATATGCTGCCCTGCGAGGCACTCTCGGCAGCACTTTCAAGCAGGACGCATCGGGCAGCGACAAGCAGTATTCGTTCCGACTTCTGGCAAAGAAGCCTGCGGATACCGTGCATTTATTTGAAGCCGCCATTGATTTACTGTCCTACGCCACCTATCTAAAGTGTGAGGGAAAGGACTATAAATCGGAAAATCTGCTTTCTTTATCGGGCGTGTATCAGCCAAAGAAAGAGATGAAGGACAGCAAAATCCCCATAGCTCTCACAACTTTTTTGAGTGCCAATCCACAAATTAAGACCATAGTTCTGCATCTGGATAATGATAAGGTAGGCAGGCTTTGTACCGCTACTTTGAAGGAACTGTTGCAGAAAGACTACAAAATCGTTGATGATCCTCCGCCTGTCGGCAAGGACTTCAACGATTTTTTGTTGTCCTATCTGAAAATTGCAAGACCAAAGCTTAAGCGTGAAAGGAGTGATGTCCGTTGATTGTGTAGCAGTTTTTGCCCAGAAAGACACCGAAACCAAATCAAAATTTAATGCTGAAAGCGAGGAATGAACTATTGAAAAAGTATGATGTAACCCTTACTGCCCATTACCGAAAGACCGTTTCCGTCTATGCGGAAAGCCCCGAACAGGCAAAGGAAAAGACAAAAATTATCCTGTTCGATACCGACCTTATCAACTTTACCGATGATGGTTTTGTCTGCGGCGAAGCCGATATTACCGAGCAGAGCGAGGACGGTCTTGACGGTGCGGGCGAGAATACACTACAGGAAAATACGGATTGTTCGGACTGTCCGTACTTCTGCCCCGTGTGCGGTGAGTGTATGTATGAGGAGGACTGCGAAGAATGAGATGTCTTACCAAGCACTGAATTTGGTTAGCCAAATTCGCTTGTTAGGGGTCAGCCCCTAATACCCCGTGAGAACAGAAAGGAGTTTAAAAATGAGTGAGTTCTTATTTTTCATTATTGGCACAATGCTCGGCGGTCTGTTCGGTGTTGCGTGTATGTGTTGCTTGCAGATAAGCAGACTTTCCGAGAGAAAGGAAGTGGACAATGCGAAAAAGAAATGTGCAGATACTTTTCCGTCTGACTGAGGAGGAAGCCGAACACCTTAATGAGCTTGTGCGGAAATCGGGTCGCCCAAAAGAAGCCTTTTTAAGAGAAATGGTAAGGGGCTATCAGCTCTGCGAAAAGCCCGACCCAGAGTTCTATAAAATGATGCGTGAGCTGTCCGCCATTGGCAACCGTATCAATCAGCTTGCGGTTAAGGCAAACGCCCTCGGCTTTGTGGATACCCCGATGCTCCGTGAGGAAGCAAGGAAATGGCACGAGTTTCAGATTGACATTCGCAAAAGGTATCTGCTTCCACGCAGGTCATCGTAATGGCGGTCTGCGAGATATGGGATGTGCGTGGCAGGCTCGACCATCCAATCGACTATGCCGAAAATCCCGAAAAGACCGCCAACCCCAAATACACCGAAGACGACCTGCAGGCGATGGTCGATGTAATGGAGTACGCTACTAATAAGGATAAGACCGAGCAGCGTTTCTTTGTCACAGGTGTAAATTGTGACCCGACCACCGCCAGAGATGAAATGATGATTACCAAAGCGGGATGGAGCGACACGAGTGAGATTGTCTGCTATCACGGCTTCCAGAGCTTCAAGCACGGTGAGGTTACGCCAGAGCAGGCTCACGAGGTCGGCGTTAAACTTGCCGAGCGAATGTGGGGCGACAGATTTCAAGTCATCGTTGCCACTCACCTAAATACCGATTGCCTGCATAATCACTTTGTCGTGAACTCTGTTTCTTTTGCGGACGGTATGCACTACCACGACAACAAAGCAAATCTGCGGCTGCTCCGTCAGCGTTCCGATGAGCTTTGCCGTGAGTATGCTCTGTCTGTCATCGAACACCCAAGCGGTAAGAAAAAGCCCTACGCCCTTTACCAAGCCGAAAAGCAGGGGCGACCCACGAGGGATAATGTTGCCAGACAGGCGGTGGATGAAGCTATCAGCAAATCATTTACGCTGAAAGACTTTGACCGCCAGTTGGCAGAAATGGGCTATCGCATAAACTTTGACCCCAACCGCAAGTATTGGACGATTATAGGCAAGGGCTGGCAAAGACCCAAGCGGCTTTATAAGCTCGGAGAGGAATACACCAATGACAGGATTATGGAGCGTATCAGCGAAAATTCCTATGCTGTCAAATTCCAGAGCTTCTCAGAGCCACAGGTCAAGGTCTATCGGGTCAAAGGCTCATTGAAGAATGCCAGGAAAATCGGCGGCTTGCGTGGGCTGTATCTCCATTACTGCTACAAGCTCGGTATCCTGCCAAAAGGCAGAAAACAAAATTATGCACGGCTTCATTATCTCTTAAAGGACGACCTTATGAAGATGGAAGCCATCACACAGGAAACAAGGCTGCTTTGCCGCAATCACATTGATACGGCGGAGCAGCTTTGTTCATATAAAGGCTCTCTGGAAACGGAGATGTCTGCCCTGCTTCAGAAGCGAAAGGAGCTTTACTCCAAATCCCGCAGGACAAGCGGCGAAGAAAAGGAAGCGGTCAAGGCAGAGCTTTCCGATATTTCGGGGCGGCTGAAAATTATCCGAAAGGAGGTCAGACTGTGCGAGGGCATCGCCGCCCGTAGTGATACCCTCAAGGAAAAATTGCAGACGATACGGGCAGACGAACACGAACAGCAAAGAAAGGAGCTGATGAAGAATGAACACAGGCGGCGAAGCGGCAGAACAAATCGTCCGAATGAGCTTGGAGGGCTTTGAGGTCGCTGCCAAAATTACAGGTGCAGGTGCGAAGAACATCGCTATCCTGTTGTATTCCATTCTCAAAGAAGAAAAGAAAACCAAAGGCAAAGCAAGGCTGACGAGTATGCTCCGTTCTGGTAAGGAGCTGAAAGTCTTTACCGTCAAAAACGGCGACTTAAAGAAGTTCACGCAGGAAGCGAAAAAATACGGTGTGCTTTACTGTGTCCTCACGGACAGGAAAAACAAAGACCCCAATGCGGAGGTCGATGTCATCGCCCGTGCCGAGGACGCATCGAAAATCAGTCGTATCGTGGAACGCTTTAATCTTGCTTCGGTGGATACCGCTTCTATTGTGACGGAAGCCGAGAAATCCAAAGATGCAAAGGACGGTCAGCCAGAGCCAGATATTGGTGTGCAGGAAAAGGCGGAGAAAGACAAGCTGCTTGACGAGCTTATGGGCAAGCCTGTCCAGAAGGAGGAAAACGCCCCAAACCCCTCGGTGGCAAAGACAGAAAAATCCCCTCAGTCCGAGCCTACCTTAGAGCAGCCAAAGAAGTCCGCAGAGGGGGCTACTATGACTAAGGAGAAACCTTCTGTCAGAGAGGAACTGCGGAAAATCAAGGAGAGCCGCAAGGAGCAGGAAGCAGAGATTGGCACTTCCGACCTGGACAAAAGCGGTGCTTCCGACAGGGCGAAAAGTGCTAACAGGAAAACGGAGCATAAACAGCCCACAAGAAAGAAAAAGAAACCAAAATCCAAAGAAACGAGGTAAACAGCTATGAGTATTTACGATGTATTCAGCGGCGGCAACAGACCTTTTGATAAAGAGGAATGGGCTGCCGCAAAGCAGGCACAGCGGAAAGAAGCCTATGAGCTGATTGACAATACCTGCTCTGAAATGGTGGCAAGCGGCGACAGCTTCCGTCAGTATCTTGATGTGCAGGGTCGCTTTGACCGTTACTCCGTGGCTAACGCTATTCTGGTATCAGCACAGATGCCCGAAGCAACGCAGCTTAAAGAGTACAGCAAATGGAAAGCGAACCGTGTCTATGTGAACAAGGACGCACAGAAAATCATTATCCTTGAGCCGAGCAAGGAATACACCCGTGAGGACGGGACAAAGGGCGTCTCTTACAATGCCAAAGTGGTTTATGATATTTCCGAAACCTCGGCAAAGGACAGGCAGCAGGAACAGGAGCCGAAATCCATGCGTGAGCTTGTGTCGGCTCTGATTGATGCAAGCCCTGTACCCTGTGTTCCTGTCGGTGAGCTTGAACTGCCTGCCTATTATGACAGCTCTCAGCAGACCATTTTTGTCAAGAAGGGGCTTTCCGAGGAAGTGCTGTTCGTGAGTATGGCAAAAGAAGTGTCGGCGGCGGTCTATGACTTTAAGCACAACGAGAGCCGTGATGCTTCCGATTTCAAATCCTTCTGCGTTGCCTATATGGTAAGCTCCCGTTATGGCGTGGATACCAGAGGTTTTGACTTTTCCAGACTTCCCAGAGAGTATGCGGAAATGGATACACAGGCATTCAAAGGAGAGCTTGGCACGATGCGTGATGTTCTGGGCGAAATCCAGAGCGATATGTATAAGAGTATGGAGAAGAACAAGCCTGCAAAGAACAAAGAGCAGGAACGCTAATCGGAGGTGCAGACTATGAGAGAGAAACGATACCATATCGCACTTGATAAGTACGATAAGAATATCGTCATCAACGCCTTAAACACCCTGCGTACAAGGCAGTTACAGGAGGAACGCCCCACCGAGCCTGTTGACGAGCTGATAAGCAAGGTGGCACACGCTCCGACAAAAAAGGTTAAGGTCGTGCATTGCAGGTGCAATGAGGAACGATGACCAGAAAACGAGCCTAATCCTTTCTGTCTGCGGCATACTTCCTGTCGTATGGCTTGCCCTGCTGACAGCACCCTATGTCAGCGGTGGTCTTGTAGAGATTATCCGAGGTCTGCCTGTGGCGATGGGCAATCCGTTTGAAATAATGGTATGTGAGGACAGCGTAAAGACTGTCCTCATTTTTTTACTTGCCTACGCTATGGGCATCGGCGTTTATTTCTCTACACGCAGGAATTACCGCAGGCGTGAGGAACACGGCTCTGCGAAATGGGGCAACGCAGGTGCTTTGAATAAGAAGTACCGAGATAAAGACCCGTCAGCTAATAAGCTTTTGACCCAGAATGTCCGTATCGGGTTGGACGGGAAAAAGCACCGCAGGAATCTGAATATTTTAGTCTGCGGCGGTTCTGGTGCGGGAAAAACGAGGTTTTTCTGCAAGCCAAATGCTATGCAGTGCAACACATCTTTTGTAATACTCGACCCAAAGGGCGAAATCGTCCGTGACATCGGCGGTCTGTTGGAAAACAAAGGCTATGAGGTGCGTGTGCTTGACCTTATCAATATGCACCGCAGCCATTGTTACAATCCCTTTGTCTATCTGCGGAACGATAACGATGTTCAGAGGTTGGTAACAAACTTGTTTAAGGCGACCACGCCGAAAGGCTCACAGTCGCAAGACCCGTTCTGGGATACGGCGGCGAGTATGCTGCTTCTGGCTCTGGTGTTCTATCTGAAATATGAAGCACCGCCAGACGAACAGAATTTCCCGATGGTTATGGAGCTGCTCCGTGCAGGCGAAGTCCGAGAGGACGATGACAGCTATGTAAGCCCTCTAGACGAGCTGTTTGACCGTCTGGAAATGGTAAACCCAGAGCATATCGCCCTCAAGTATTACAGGGATTACCACTCTGGTAGTGCAAAGACCTTAAAGAGTATCCAGATAACTCTTGCCGCAAGGCTTGAAAAATTCAATCTGGAGAGCCTTGCAGGGCTTACTGCCACCGATGAGCTTAACCTGCCAAGTCTGGGCGAAAAGAAGGTCGCTCTGTTCGCTCTGATACCAGACAACGACACGAGTTTTAACTTCCTTGTCAGTATCCTTTATACCCAACTCTTTCAGCAGCTTTTTTATCTAGCAGACCACAAGTACGGCGGAAGCCTGCCTGTGCATTGCCATTTCATAATGGACGAATTTGCGAATGTTTCATTGCCCGACGACTTTGATAAAATCCTGTCTGTTATGCGTTCCAGAGGGGTATCGGTATCCATTATCCTGCAAAATCTGGCACAGCTCAAAGCCCTTTTTGAAAAGCAATGGGAAAGCATTGTCGGCAACTGCGATGAGTTTCTGTATCTGGGCGGCAACGAGCAAAGCACCCACAAATATGTGTCAGAGCTTTTGGGCAAGGAAACCATTGATACCAACACCTACGGGAAAAGCTCTGGGCGGAGTGGTAACTATTCAACAAATTATCAGATTTCGGGGCGTGAGCTGATGACCCCAGACGAAGTGCGTATGCTTGATAACCGTTACGCACTTCTTTTTGTGCGTGGAGAACGCCCCGTTATGGACTTCAAGTATGACATTTTGAAGCACCCGAATGTGAAGCTGACGGCTGACGGAGGGCAACCGCCGTATATCCACGGAGAGCCTACGCAGGCTGTCGCAACCCTTGTGTTTGACAGTGATATTCCAGATAACGCCGTGAGCGTGAAAGCTGTCAGCACTTCCTATGAGCTTCTGTCCGATGAGGACTTGGAAGAAATATTCAATTTATAAGGAGGATTTACCCTATGAAACTTTTTAAGAAGAACGAGAACAAGAAAACCACGAAGCTGCCGATGACTAAAAAGGTTAAGAAAGGCTTCCGCTATTACTGTATGGCTGTTATGGCAATGACCTTTGTGCTTGGTACTTCCGTAACCGCCTTTGCTGCCAATGACCCCATTCAGGTAGTCAACAATCTGTCCGATTTCATTTTCGGTCTGGTGAGGGCTGTTGGTATGATTATGCTCGGCTTTGGTATCGTGCAGATTGGTCTTTCCCTCAAATCCCATGACCCGTCCCAGAGAGCTAACGGATTTTTGACCCTTGCAGGCGGCGTTGTCATTACCTTCGCAAAAGAAATCTTGACTCTTATCACAGGCTAAGATAACAGACTGACACAAAAAGATAACGGGAGCAGATCCGCCGAGTGCGGAACTGCTCCCGTTATCTAATATCATCAAGGAGGTGGTCAAATGTCTGATAACTGGGTGGTACAGAATTTAGAGAACGCCCTAAACACTTGGAATGAGAAATTAGCCGAGATATGGCAGCTCAT
The DNA here is from genome assembly GCF_025148125.1 of Blautia wexlerae DSM 19850. Taxonomy (NCBI): domain Bacteria; kingdom Bacillati; phylum Bacillota; class Clostridia; order Lachnospirales; family Lachnospiraceae; genus Blautia; species Blautia wexlerae. The sequence continues at coordinate 2,488,382 of NZ_CP102267.1, read as the reverse complement.
TACCCAATCCCCAGAGAACTTTAAGGGAGGCACGATATGGAATGTCATCGTGGATATTCACGGTGCGGTGCAGGCTATTGGACTTGCCCTGCTCGTGCTGTTCTTTGTTGTGGGTGTGATGCGTACCTGCGGAAATTTTGCAGAAGTCAAGCGACCAGAGCAGGCTTTGAAGCTGTTTATCCGCTTTGCCATTGCCAAAGGTGCAGTGACCTACGGATTAGAACTGATGATGGCACTGTTTAAGATTGTGCAGGGTATGATTTCCACGATTATGAATGCCGCAGGATTTGGCTCGGCACAGCAGACGGTGTTGCCGCAGGAAATCGTGACAGCCGTTGAAGATTGCGGATTTTTTGAGAGTATCCCGCTATGGGCGGTCACGCTGATAGGCGGACTGTTTATTACGGTGCTGTCATTCATAATGATTATGTCGGTATATGGCAGGTTTTTCAAGCTGTATATCTATACTGCCATAGCACCCGTACCCCTTTCCGCTTTTGCGGGAGAGCCGAGCCAAAGCGTCGGCAAGAGCTTCATTAAGAGCTATGCCGCTGTATGCCTTGAAGGTGCGGTTATCGTGCTTGCCTGCATTATCTTTTCCCTATTTGCTTCTTCTCCGCCTGTGGTCAATCCCGATGCGGCGGCGGTTACAATGGTATGGAGCTATATCGGGGAACTTGTGTTCAATATGCTCGTCCTTGTCGGTGCGGTCAAAATGGCAGACCGTGTTGTAAGAGAAATGATGGGCTTGTAAGGGAGGTGCTATGATTGGAAGTAAAGATAAATAAGGAAATCCGTAATTATACGGAGAGTATGTTTTTTGGACTGTCACTCAGACAGTTCATTTTTTCTGTCCTTGCCTGCGGCGTGGCGATGGGTTTGTATTTTCTTCTCCGTCCACGGTTTGGAACGGAAACCCTCAGTTGGGTTTGTATCTTAGGTGCATTCCCCTTTGCGGCTATGGGCTTTATCAAATACAACGGTATGACCGCAGAGCAGTTTGTCTGGGCGTGGCTTAAATCAGAATTTCTGATGCCGAAAAAGCTGATGTTCCTGCCAGATAATCTTTATTATGAAACGGTGAAGCCAACCATTGAAGCCTATGAAAAAGGGTTGACGACAGTACGGAAAAAGCAGAAAGGCAGGACACCAAAACCAAAGAAATCGAAAAAGAAAAAAGCGAAATGCAGCAAGGAGGTAAACAATGCTGAGAACTCTTAAAAATCTGTTCAAGCAGGACAGGGAAAAGTTTGTTGTGCCGAAGTCGGTACAAAATGTTATCCCGATTAAGACAATCTGGGAGGACGGCATATTTCTTGTAGGCAGGAACAAGTACGCAAAGACCTTTAAGTTTGAGGATATAAACTATGCCGTGGCAAGCCGTGAGGATAAGGAAGCAATGTTCCTTGAATACTCGGAGCTTCTTAATTCCCTTGACAGCGGTGCGACCACGAAAATCACTATCAACAACCGTCGCTTGAACAAAGCTGATTTTGAACAGACCATTTTAATCCCAATGGCTGATGACGGTCTGGATAAGTACCGCAAGGAATACAACAAAATGCTTTTGGATAAGGCGACAGGGGCTAATTCCATCGTACAGGATAAGTATGTAACCGTATCTGTCTGCAAGAAGAATATCGAGGAAGCCCGAAACTACTTTGCCCGTGTGGGTGCTGACCTTATCGCCCACTTTAACCGTCTGGGGTCGAAGTGTGTGGAACTGGACGCAGGCGACAAGCTGCGTATCTTCCACGACTTCTACCGTACAGGAGAAGAAACAGCGTTCCACTTCGATATTACCCAGACGATGCGGAAAGGTCACGATTTCAAGGATTTTATCTGCCCTGATACCTTTGAATTTGAGAGCGACTGCTTCAGAATGGGGGACAGATATGGGCGTGTGATTTTTCTCAGAGAGTATGCGGCATATATCAAGGACAGTATGGTGGCGGAGCTTTGTGAGTTGAACAGGAATATGATGCTGTCCGTTGACATTATCCCCGTTCCCACAGATGAAGCCGTGCAGGAGGTGGAAAACCGTCTGCTTGGTGTGGAAACTAACATTACGAATTGGCAGAGGAAGCAGAACCAGAACAACAATTTTTCAGCCGTTATCCCCTATGATTTGGAACAGCAGCGAAAGGAAAGTAAGGAATTTCTGGACGATTTGACAACCCGTGACCAGAGAATGATGTTTGCCGTGCTGACGATGGTGCATACGGCTGACACCAAAGAGCAGCTCGACAATGATACAGAAGCTCTCTTGACTACCGCAAGAAAGCACTTGTGCCAGTTTGCGGTGCTGAAATATCAACAGATGGACGGATTAAATACAGCTCTGCCATTTGGTGTACGGAAGATAGATGCCCTGCGTACCCTCACAACAGAGAGCCTTGCAGTGTTTATACCGTTCCGTGTGCAGGAAATTTACCACGAAAACGGTGTGTATTACGGTCAGAATGTCATCAGCAAAAATATGATTATTGCCAACCGCAGGCAGCTCCTTAACGGCAATTCCTTTATTCTCGGTGTGTCAGGTGCAGGAAAATCTTTTACCGCAAAGGAAGAAATGACGAATATCATTCTGACCGACCCTAATGCCGATATAATCATCATTGACCCAGAGCGTGAATATTCCCCGCTTGTTAAAGCAATGCAGGGAGAGGTTATTCATATCTCTGCGACAAGTGAAAATCACATCAATGCTATGGATATGAACTCCGATTACGGTGACGGTGCAAACCCTGTCATTCTGAAATCGGAGTTTATTTTATCCCTTTGCGAACAGCTCATCGGCGGCACGAACTTGGGAGCAAAGCAGAAATCCATTATTGACCGATGTACGGCAAGCGTGTACCGCTACTATCAGCAGGGCAACTATATGGGAACGCCGCCAACCTTGCAGGACTTCCGTGAGGAACTTCTTAAACAGAACGAACCAGAAGCACAGGAAATCGCCCTTGCTATCGAATTATTTACAGATGGCTCTCTCAACACCTTTGCCAAGCATACCAATGTGGATACCCACAGCCGCCTTATCTGCTATGACATTCTGGATTTGGGTAAGCAGTTACAGCCTATCGGTATGCTTGTGGTGCTTGACAGTATCTTAAACCGTATCACGCAGAACAGAGCCAAAGGCAGAAATACCTTTATTTTCATTGATGAAATCTATTTGCTCTTTCAGCACGAATACTCTGCAAACTTCCTCTTTACCCTCTGGAAGCGTGTGCGTAAATACGGTGCGTACTGTACGGGTATTACGCAGAATGTAGACGACCTTTTGCAGAGCCATACGGCAAGGACGATGCTTGCTAACAGCGAATTTATCATTATGCTTAACCAAGCATCTACGGACAGACTTGAGCTTGCCAAGCTCCTTAATATCTCCGACCTTCAGATGAGTTATATCACGAATGTCGGTGCAGGACAGGGATTACTCAAAGTTGGCAGCTCCCTTGTGCCGTTTGTAAACAAGTTCCCACGCAATACCGAGCTTTACAAGTTGATGACGACCAAGTTCGGTGAGGTCTAAGAAAGGAGGTCTTTTATGGCTGATATTAAATTCCGTGATACGGCTCACCGTGATTTCTTTCTGGAAAATATGATGAAATGCAGAGTGAACGACTGTTATCACAGGGCATTTTTCTATGTGATGGGTATCGCTTCGGAAACGAGGGCGAACATCAACCAGATGTTCAATTTCAAGGAGGACTGCATCGAGCCAGAGGGTATGCACGGCGGCTGGCAGACAAGCGGAACAGTCAAGGTCTGCCATCTTGCTTTTAACCTTTGGAACGGGTATGCAGAGGAAGGGCGGGAACGGTATTTCACGCCAGAGGAGTTGTTTTGCTGTGAGTTTGCTCCCTACTTTATGGAGGGTATCAAGGTCAGATACCCCGAATATTGCAGGGAGCTTCCTGCTCCCAGAAAACAGACGGAAATTTCAAGATAAGAAAGGAAAAGCCTATGAAGAATTATAAATCTATTATCTGTGTTGTAGCCGCCGTGTGCCTGTTAGGTACGGCGGCTTTTTGCGGCTTCCGCATTTATCATTACTATGCAGAGGTGGACGAGCAGACGGAAGCCTTTGAGGAGATTGCCGAGATGGTAGAGCAGGCTCCCACGGATGAAACCGTGCCAGACGATGCCCCTGTCAGCGAGGGGGAAGATGTGCTTGCCAAGTATCAGGAATTGTATTTACAGAATGAGGATATGGTCGGTTGGATTTCCATTGCCGGCACGACAATCAATTATCCTGTGATGCAGAGTGGGAACAATCCGAATTTTTATCTGAAGCACAATTTTGAAAAAGAGTACAGCGATTTAGGAACGCCTTATGTGCAGGAGAATTGCGATATTGCTGAAAGTGACAATCTGGTTATCTACGGTCATCACATTAAGGGCGGCAAGATGTTTGGAGCGTTGGAGGATTACAAGTCCAAGAGCTTTTATGAGGAACACAAGAATATTCAGTTTGATACCCTCACAGAGCAGGCAGAGTATGAAATCGTCGCTGTGTTTAAGACTGTGGCGTACAGTTCTGAGGGATTCCGATACTACGACTTTGTTGATGCGGAGAATGAGGAAGATTTTAATTCCTATGTCGGGAAGTGCAAGGAGCTTGCTTTGTATGATACAGGTGTGACCGCTGAATACGGCGACAGGCTCATTACCCTTTCCACCTGCGAATACTCCGCACGGAACGGCAGGCTCGTTGTAGTGGCAAAAATGGTCGGCTGATTTGAACGCAAATTCTCTGGGAAAGGAGGTTTTCTATGGCTGATATAAAAACCAGAGATGCGGTCAAAGGCACAATAAAGACCATAGATAAAGCCGCCATAGCCAGTGAGCGTATGAAGTCTGCCTATGTGGAGATAAAGGAAAGGGCAGAACAGGGATACTACGCTGACGAAAACTCTGCCACAGAATATGCTGCGGATAGGATTTCTTATGCGGCAGACCGTGTAAAGGACGAAGGTATCCACCAGTTCAATAAGCAGGGGCAAAAGGCAGTTAAGACAACGCAGGAGAATATCGGTAAGGCAAAAGATAAAATAAGCGATTTCAAGCAAAGTCGGGCTGTCAAAGCCGCAGAACAGAAAGCAATACAGAATATGTCAGAACAACACGGCTTGCAGATCCGTCACGGGGTTGCAAGCCGTTCCACTGCATCCGATGTTTCCCAGACAGCAAAATCGCAGTTGATAAAGACCCGACAGCAGGGGCGAAAAATGATTAAGACCACAGCCCGAAATGCAGAAAAAGCGGTGAAATCAACTGCTAAGGGAACGGTCAAGACTACCGAAAAGGGAATTAAAACCGCACAGGCAACTTCTAAGGCGGCAATCAAAACGACGGAAACCTCGGTAAAAACGGCACAGGCAGTGGCAAAGGCGTCTGCGAAAACTGCTCAAAAGGCAGCACAGGCGGCAAAAGCCACCGCAAAGGCAACCGCTGAAGCAACAAAAGCTACGGTCAGAGCCACCATAGCTGCGGTCAAGGCGATTATTGCAGGAACAAAAGCTCTGATTTCCGCTTTAATTGCAGGTGGTTGGATTGCAGTTGTGATTATTCTCATTGTTGTCCTGCTCGGCTGTGCTGTTTCCCTGTTTGGTGGCGGAAGCGGGAGCAACGCCTATACGCCTGTCAGTGCGGAGGTGGAAGCCTACACGCCGCTGATACAGAAGTATGCGAAGCAGTACGGCATCCCCGAATATGTGGAGCTTATCAAGGCGGTGATGATGCAGGAAAGCGGCGGGCGTGGGCTTGACCCCATGCAGGCGGCGGAGGGTAGCTTTAACACAAGGTATCCCCACGAGCCGAACGGGATACAAGACCCAGAATATTCGATTGAGTGCGGTGTACAGGAATTAAAGGCTGCCCTTATCTCTGCCGAGGTAGAAAACCCGATTGATATGGAGCATATCAAACTTGCCTTGCAGGGTTACAATTTCGGCAACGGCTATATCTCGTGGGCTAAGACCAACTATGGCGGCTATTCCTATGCCAATGCGGTAGAGTTCTCCACCATGCAGGCGGCACGGTTAGGTTGGGACAGCTATGGCGACACGCAATATCCCGCCCATGTGCTGCTGTATTATCCATACGGGAGGGCGTTCACAAGCGGCGGTAACCAGGCGATTGTGGAGGTCGCTTTGACACAGCTCGGAAATGAGGGCGGTCAGCCTTATTGGAGTTGGTATGGCTTTGATGGGCGTGTGGAATGGTGTGCCTGCTTCGTATCGTGGTGTGCCGACCAGTGTAGTTATATCGAAAGCGGGATTATCCCAAAATTCGCAGGCTGCGTGGACGGTGCAAATTGGTTTAAGGGTAACGGACAATGGAAAGACCGAAGCTATGAGCCGTCGACAGGCGATATTATCTTTTTTGATTGGGAAGGCGACGGAGAAACCGACCATGTAGGCATTGTGGAGAAATGCGAAAACGGTGTCGTTTACACCGTGGAGGGTAACTCTGGCGACGCTTGCAGGCAAAAGCAATATACGGTTGGAAGCAGCTCCATCTATGGCTACGGCGTTCCTGCCTATTAAGAATGGGCAAAAGAAAAACCAGAGGTTTATTCCTCTGGCTCTTTTGCCTTACATAGTCCGATAACAGTTGCTTCTATAACGGACAGTTCTTTATCGTCTAAATTGTCGAGCTGTGCGTCTAAGCGTCTGCGGACGGAACTTTTCTTGACCTCATTATCTGGGAATATGTACTCGTCAACCGACACATCGAACATCGTAATAAGTTGGATAAATAGCTCGATACTTGGATACTGCCCCTCGTTTTCGATAGACTGAATATGTCTGGGAGCATAGCCGATTATTCCAGATAGTTGCTCCCTTGTCATCCCTCTGGCTTCACGGGCTTTTTTGATAGCCTGTCCTATCGGAGTAAAATCGAAGTCAAAATTATTGTTCCTTTCGTCCATTAGCTCACCACCTATTCTCTGAAAATTTTACTCTTATATTTTACAGAGATGCGGCTTCCAGTTAAACGATGTGAAATCTCTTGGTATAGGAAGTTTAATCTCTTGTAACAAGAGATTAAAGCACGCTTGACATACTTGAAACTAATTTTTTATTCGGATAAACTATAGATAAGTTTACAAAAGCGGACATGAAAAGCGAGGAAAATATGCTCGTATTCTTGTATGCTTATATATGAGGAGGTAAGTAAATGGAATGGTTGAAAAGACTTGGAGCAGCCATTGATTACATAGAGGAAAACTTAGACAAGGAAATATCCTATGATGAAGCAGCTCATATAGCTTGTTGTTCAACATATTATTTTCAACGGATTTTTTCTTATGTATCAGGAGTGTCACTATCAGAGTACATACGCCGCCGTAAAATGACACAGGCTGCATTTGAGTTACAAAGAACAGATAATAAGGTTATTGATGTTGCTCACAAATACGGGTATTCATCTCCAACATCCTTTAACCGTGCTTTTCAAAGCGTACACGGGATAGCACCTATAGCGGCAAAAAGTATGGGATGTACCTTGTGTGCATATCCATCAATCCAATTTTCTATAATAGTTTTGGGAGGCAGTGCAATGGCATATCACATTGAAGAAAAGAAAAGTATTCGCATTATAGGAATTAGAATACCTCTTGTTGAAGATGCAGAGGAAAATATGCGGAATGTTCCTGCGTTCTGGAAAAAGGCAGTATTGGATGGCAGTATCTCCAAATTAGCAGAGCTATCAAACAAAAATCCAGACGGCATTTTAGGAGTCAGCGTTTATAATAATCCAGAGGATATATATTATTATATCGCTGTTTCGAGCAACATTCCCGTGCCAGAGGGAATGGTAGAATACATGATACCAGAGGGTATGTGGGTTGTTTTTGAAAACGACGGAGTATTTAAGGAAGATGTGCAGAGTGTTTTTCGCAGATTTTTGACAGAATTTCTACCGTTTTCTGGTTATGAATATGCAGGACTTCCAGATGTTGAAATATATCCAGTCTGCAAAGGACAGCCATCCAAAGGACATTCCGAGGTGTGGATTGCAATCAAAAAAGCAAAGGAGATTTAAGTATGTATCATTTAAGATTAAAAGGCGACCATTATCAGATGGGCGTAAAAAGAGGAAACATATTTCAAAAAGCTCATATTTCCTTTCCACTCCAGTTGGATAATTTTCAATTGGAACACGGGAAACAAAGCGAAGAAATTTTAAGAAAGTTTTTCCCAGAGATATGTGAGGAAGTAAGAGGCGTAAGTGACGCCATTGGCACAGATTATCTACACTTCATTTCTTGGATGTTGTGTATGGGCTGCTGTATGTATAACTTGGAGAACAACATCCCCGTTGAGGTTAGGGGCTGTACTGCTTTTGCATATTCAAGCAATGGCAGAACAATATACGGTAGAAATAATGACTTACCACCTTATCTGCGTGAAGGAAGCAAAAGTGAAATCTATGCACCGAAAAATGGAAACAGGTTCAATATCACTACTTCCTCTTTCATTAACGGCGAAGAAGGAGTGAATGAACACGGATTTGCTGTAGCAATGACTTTTGTAATGACCGACCTTGAAAAGATAAAAGCAGGTTTCAATTCTTGCTTTATTGTAAGATATTTGCTTGAAAAGGCAGATAATACCGAACAGGCGGTTTCCCTTCTTATGGGCTTGCCAGTATCTTCTAACTGCAATATTTTACTTGCAGATAAAAAAGGCAATATGGTAGTGGTTGAATGTACGCCAATTCTCAAAAAAGTTCGGGCGGCAGAAATTTTTGAAAATGGCAGTATTGTTTGTACTGTTAATAGTTTTACATCTGATGAGATGAAACCATATGACGATGCAAAAGGAAATGATTATGACTCGCACAGGCGTTACAGGACAGTATTAGACAGCTTTTCTTCGGAACGCATAAAAGATGAATACATTGAAACTACCGAACATCTCTTAAAAGGTGATTATGGGTTTATGTGCCAATATGATGATGAGCCAGATTTTGAAACAGTTTGGAGTTCAATATTTGATTTAGACAGCTTAGTAATCTATCGTGCAGAGGGTGACCCCAGAAAAAAGAAATTTGTTACAGATAATCGGTTACATGACCTTATAAGGCGAGGATAATATGCTGAGTATAAATTCCCAATGGATTTTATGTCCTCTTTGTGGGAACAAAACCCGAAACAAAATCAGAGAAGACACAGTTTTGAAAAACTATCCTCTTTACTGCCCGAAATGTAGACAGGAAACTTTAATTGAAGTCGAGAATTTACAAGTAACCGTCATCAAAGAGCCAGACGCACAGACGCAGAGCCGATGAACTTGAGAAAGCTTTCACAGTTCATCGGCTCTGTTACTACTTTTATGCTTGATTTTATTGCCTGTCACAGGGGATAGAAGCTGTTATCTTCATTTTCTGTTCGGCAACAGCTAAACTTCTATGCAAAGGGATTGCCATAAATACTGTAATAAGTGCAGAGAGAACATCGGCAATCGGCTGTGCATATAAAATACCGTTTAATCCCCATATAAATGGAAAAATTAAGATAACGGGAATGAAGCAGATACCTTGTCGGCAAGCTCCAAGAATAAACCCTTCTTTTCCTTTTCCAAGAGCAAGGAATAAAGAGGAATATACCGTGTAGTATCCAAACAGCATAAATGTAATACCGTTTACTCTTAAAGAGGAAGCTCCAATGTGAATCATTTCTGTGTTTCCAGTTGTAAACTGTGAAACAATGGTCGTAGAAAACAGACTGAATAATAAACCTACGATCACACAAAAAATAGTTGACCATAAGATGGAAATTTTGATTGCAGTACGCAGACGATCAAATTTTTTCGCCCCATAACTGTAACCTGCAATCGGTTGAAAACCTTTGATAAAACCAAATACTGTTAAGCTGCCCATAGATATAAGACGGGTAACAACGCCCATTCCCGCTATGGCTGAATCGCCGTAATTACCAGCGGCATTGTTTATTAGAGAGATAGAAATACTTGTTAATAATTGAAATACAAGTGTCGGAACGCCAATTTTGAAAATTTCAGATAGAATTTCTTTAGAAAAGGTACAGTCCTTTATTCTAAACTGAAAAGCACTTTTTTGTCTGAAAATATAAAACAGATACACAAGAGTAGATACTACCTGAGAAATTGCTGTGGCAATAGCAGCTCCTGCAACACCAAAATTAAAAGTGTATATAAATAATGGATCTAACCCGATATTGAGGACTGCACCTAACAACAAGGCACACATTGTAGTTTTTGCTGCTCCTTCACTTGTCACGATATTGTTCATTGTGACATTAAAAACATTGAAAATGCAAGAAACAATGTAAATACCGGCATAGGTAGCCGCATAAGGAAGGACACTTTCTGTTGCACCTAAAAGTCTTAGAATGGGGTTCAAAAAGAGGATTGATAAAACAATCATAATTGCACCGACAACAAGACTGCTATATAGTGCAGTGCTTGCCACTTTGTTTGCCTGATCCTTATTTCTTTGTCCTAACAGTCGAGAAATGTAGGATGCTGCCCCATTGCCAAAAAGTAATCCTAAGCCGACGACTACTTGACCGAGAGGATACACAACCGAGATGGCAGCCATTTGACTTTCGCCTAAGCCACCTACAAAATAGGCATCAACAAGATTGTACAAGGCGTTGATGAGCATACCAATCATTGTTGGAATACCCATAGCTAAAAGGGCTTTTGGAATTGGAGCATTGCCCAATAACTCCAATTTTCTGTTTTGATTGTCCATAGTGTTCTTTCTCCTTTCACTTGACAAATAGAATAAAATATACTACTATAAATTATAGCAGTTGAAACGCAAGTGGTATTCTACTATAATTTATAGTAGTTGTCAAGAGAGTAAAGGAGGAAATTGATATGGCGACCATTGACTTAATTGTTTTGGGAATGTTAAAGAAAGAACCTCTGAGTGCGTATGACCTTCAAAAGTTGGTAGAGTACCGCAATATTTCAAAATGGGTAAAAATTAGTACCCCGTCTATTTATAAAAAGGTTATCCAGTTGGAGGAAAAAGGATATATTTCAAGTCATATAGAAAAAGAGGGTAAAATGCCAGAAAAATCAGTGTATTCTTTAACTGAAAAAGGGAAACAGCAGTTTGAAAAATTGATGCTTGAAATATCCTGTAAGCCGATAAACATTTTTTTGGATTTTAATGCTGTCATTGTAAATCTGGACAGTATGTCCAGAGAAAGACAGCAAGAATGTCTGGATAATATTGAGAGCAGTATGGAGGTATTGAAAAAATATCTGGAAGAAAATATTGCTTTGAAAAAGAGTAAAGAAGATATTCCTGTTACGGGTATGGCAGTTTTACGGCAACAATACACATTGGCAGAGGCAATAGAGGAGTGGATTGCTTCATTAAAAAAAGAAATCAATTCGTAAAAGTGCATGGTAGGAACAAAAGAAATGCTGTTATTTTTTAGTTTGGATTGTAATGAGATTGTAAGAAGTGGTTGCTATACTGAATTTACAAAATAAAAACAGAAATTTGGAGGTTTTAATATGGCAATACTTGAAACAAAAGATTTACGAAAGATATACGGAAGCGGAGAAAACGAAGTCCATGCTTTGGATGGGGTATCCATTTCCGTAGAGGAAGGCGAATTTGTTGCTGTTATCGGTACATCGGGCAGCGGTAAATCTACACTACTCAACATGATTGGTGGGTTAGACCGTCCTACTTCTGGTAGTGTTACTATCCGAGGAAAAGAACTGTTGAAAATGAAAGACGAGGAACTGACGATTTTTAGGCGTCGAAACATTGGCTTTGTTTTTCAGAATTATAATCTGCTTCCTGTTCTTAATGTGTATGAGAACATTGTGTACCCTATTGAGATCGATGGTGGCAAGACCGATACAAGATTTGTAAAAGAGATTATCCATACTCTTGGCTTGGAACAAAAGCTTAAGAATATGCCGAATAATCTTTCAGGTGGTCAGCAGCAGAGGGTTGCGATTGCCCGTGCCCTTGCGACAAAGCCTGCCATTATCCTTGCCGATGAGCCGACTGGAAATTTGGACTCAAAAACAAGTATGGATGTTATTTTGCTGATGCAGTCGATTAGCCGTCAGTTCCACCAAACCACCATTATGATCACGCACAATGAGGAAATCGCTCAAATGGCAGACCGCACAATCCGCATTGAGGATGGCAAGGTTGTTTCGGGAGGTGTCAGATATGCACGCTAACCGAAATAAAAAAGCAGTTAAGCGAGTAGAAAAGGGAATGATGAAAGCAAACCGTATTCGTAACCTGTTTGCGGTGTTTGCGATCGTTCTCACTACATTTATGATTACTACCGTGTTTAGTTTGGGCATTAACTATATGGAAAATATGAAGTTAATGCAGGTGCGTACCGCAGGCACGACCGCTAATGCTTCCCTTGCGATGCCGACAGAAAAGCAGGAACAGCAGATTAAGAATTTGGAATATGTTAAAACCGTCGGTACGCAGTATATGGTCGGCTCGGTTGCCGAGAAGAACGATGAGGGGCGTGATCTTTCTATCGCACTTTCGTATTACGACACTACTGAATGGGATAAACACTATAAAGAAACAATCAAAGATATAGAAGGGAAATATCCCTCAAATGAAAATGAAATTATGCTGTCAAAGGATGCTCTTTCACAGCTTGGAATGAAAGAGCCGAAGCTGAATATGGAAATCCCTCTGTCCTATTATGATAAAAACGGTCAGCAGGAAAAAAATTTCACTTTAAGCGGATGGTTTCATTCCTATACAGGCACGGGAATGGGCTTTGTTTCCGAAGCGTATTGCAAAAATGCAGGCTATACAATGGCAGAGGACGGCGTTCTTTCTTTGTCGTTGAATAAAATGCCTGATGATTTTTATCGTATTCAAAAAGATGTGGAGCTTAACGAAAATCAATCTTTCGGCGGTGCGGTTTCCATGAAATCATCAAGCGGTTCAGTGATTGCAATGGTAATCCTATTGGTATTCTTTATTATTGGCAGCGGGTATCTCCTTATTTACAATGTTTTGTATATATCCATTTCAAATGATACCCGTTTTTACGGTTTGATGAAAACGCTTGGAACAACGCAAAAACAGATTAAATCACTGGTAAAAAATCAGGCAGTTAAGTTTGCTTGCATTGGTATCCCGATTGGTATTTTGTTAGCCACCGCTGTTTCCTTTGGAATTGTTCCATTTGTGTTGAACGAGGGTTTTGAACAGGGCAAGTCGATGATGGATGCCGAAGTGTTTTTCCATCCATCTATCTATATTTTGTCCGTAATCTTTTCAGCAGTAACCGTTTGGATTGCCTGCAATGCTCCTGCAAAAGCGGCTGCAAAAATTTCGCCAATAGAAGCATTGAAGTTTCAGAATTTTGCACCGAAGAAAACAAAAAGCAGAAATTCCACCAATGGTGGCAAGCTGCATGTGATGGCATTTCATAATGTATTCCGTGACAAAAAGCGTGCTGCCCTTGTGTTTATGTCCTTGTTTATGGGAATTACTATGATTTTAGGCGTAAATGGGGTTATAAGCAGTATGTCGGCTGAGAACTTTATTAAGGAATATATGGACTATAACTTTGAATACACTGATATTCAGTTTGAGCAGTATGAACAGCTCAATAAAGAAGTACCGCAGTTTGACGAACACTTTGTAGAACAAATCAAGCAGCTTGACGGTATTAAAAATATAGATGTTCAAAAAACAGTCTGGGCAGGTATTGACTTTAATGAAAACGATTTAGAAGGCTTTATGAAAATCAAATATGAGGACAGCAAATATAAAGCAAAGGGGCAGTCCTATGAACAGACGATAGAAACACTGAAAGGGTACGCTGAATCTGGTGACTATGGCTGCTATATTACAACGCTTCCAGACGACAGGGTACTGGAAGAATACAATGCAGAGCATCCTGATACGCCTATTGACATGGAAGCATTTAAGCGTGGCGAAACAGCGATTGCAGGAAAAGATACCGAATATAACGCTCCTAATACCGCTTTAGTGGGTGAAACATTGACACTAACTGCCGACAGTACAGACGGCAAGGCAACTGATTTCAAAATTGGCGGAGCTTTTTACTATGACGATTATGATAATACTCTTTCAGAAGGTATTGGCAGACGCAAAGAAATAAATATGGTGCCAGATGTTATCTTTGTCAGCGAAGCGGGTATGGAACGCCTGACAAAAGAACCAATAATTTCCGCAATCGGCGTTGACATTAAGAATTTCAACGATTTAGAGCGAATTGACAGCGAATTACAGGCGATCAACAGTACCTTGACCACATCGGAGTGGCAGCTGAAATCTTCCGTGAATCAGAAAGAACTATATAACCAGATGAACTACTCTTTGAGCTTGCTGGGAAACGGTGCTGCAATTCTGCTCATTGTCATCGGCTTGATTAACTTTGTAAATGTTATGTTGACGGGTGTGGTGGCAAGGAAAAATGAATTTGCCATTATGGAAAGTATCGGAACAACGAAAAAGCAGATCAGGAAGATATTGACCTTAGAAGGCGGTATTTATGCTCTGATTTCTACTCTGCTGATTATGACTTTTGGTAATGCGTTCCTAATGTTGGTGGCAGATGCAGTTCCGCATATGGCAAACTATGCAGTATTTAAATACCCTGTTGCACTTGTCATCGGTTTGATCGCAGCAATCTTTGTAATTTGCTTAAGCGTTCCTGCCATTGTTTACAAGGCAACTTCTGATGAAACGGTCATTGAAAGACTGCACAATTTTGATAGTTAAATGAGGTTGTGGGACGGACGCAGCATTGCTGCGTCTGTTCCTGCAATTTTGTATATTGAGGAAGGTGGTGCGTTTTGCGGCTATGGCAAATATTTTTCTACTTGAAGATGACAAAATTCTGAGCAAGGGTATTTCTATCGCCCTAAAAAAAGACGAGCATATGGTCACAGCAGTCTATGGGTATTTGGAAGCATTGAAGCAATACCAAAAACAAAAGTATGATTTGTTTCTGCTTGATATTAACCTGCCTGACGGCAATGGTTTGGAATTTTGTGAAAAAATTCGTGAAACATCGGAAACACCCGTATTATTTCTAACTGCTAATGATACGGAAGAAGATATGTTGGAAGGGTTTGGCGTGGGTTGTGATGATTATATATCAAAGCCTTTTTCTATCGAAGTTTTACGGAAAAAAGTATTGGCAGTTCTAAAACGAAGTGGCGTAGGAAAATTTCGTATGAAATACAGAGATTTAGAGTTAGATAAAGAAAAGTGTCTTGTTTTGATGAAGGGACAGGAAATACATTTGACCTCAACAGAATACAAATTGCTCCTTTATCTAATGGAAAACAGGGGAAGGGTTGTTACAAAGGCAATGCTTTTGGAACAGCTTTGGGATATAGATGGAAACTTTGTTGATGATAATACCGTGCGTGTGAATATTAAGCGGCTAAGGCAGAAACTGAATGATGAAAAGCAGGAATACATTGTAACAGTTTTTGGCATGGGCTACTCTTTTGGAGAATGACGATGAAGCATTTTGTGATTTATAGAAAACTGATTTTAATTATAGGTACTGCTACGGCGGTGGTATCTGTTGGTGTGTTCTTTTTTATGGAGGACATCCTTTTCCGTACGCTTTTTATCTCTTTTGCATTTGTATTTTTTGGGGGTCTGTTGTTCCTGCTGGACTTTCTGCACAACCGCTATAATGATAATCTGTTAGAGGAGATTACGCTGCTCATTGAAGCATTGGTAGAACAGCAGGAACGGACGGTCTTTTCAGAAGCTGAGGATACCCTGACCGCACGGCTGCAGCATCAACTTCTAAAACTCCGCAATATTTTAAAGGCACAGAATCAAATGCTGACACAGGAGAAAGAACAGATTAAAACTTTAATCTCCGATATTTCGCATCAAATTAAAACGCCCGTAGCAGCGGCAAACACCTTTGCACAGTTATTAGGTGATACAGGGTTATCCGATGAGGAGAGAAGGGAATATATTGCCACCTTGCAGATGTCCCTTGAAAAGCTGACTTTTTTGACAAACAGTTTGATTAAAATGTCCCGTTTGGAAAGTGGCATTATCCGATTAAAACCTGAACAAAGCAGTTTAAATGATATTGTTATGCAAGCGGTAAAAACGGTTTATGCCAAAGCAAGGGATAAAAATATTACGATTACCTTTGATTGTGGGCAGACCTTTGAAGCCCTGCTTGATTTTAACTGGACGGCAGAAGCTGTTACCAATGTACTTGACAATGCTGTGAAATATACACCAAGCGGAGGAGTTGTGGACTTGAAAATCACCGAATATCCATCGTATTTGCGATTGGATGTATCCGATAACGGAATTGGCATTCCTGAAGAAGAACAGGCAAAAATCTTCGGCAGATTTTACCGTGGAAAGCAGTCAGCAGGAGTTGACGGTGTAGGGATCGGTTTATATCTTACCCGTGATATTGTGAATAAGCAGAACGGGTATATCAAGGTGGCATCCGATGAAAAAGGTACGATATTTTCTTTATTCTTGAAAAAAGTTTAGAGAATAATAGTAATTCCAGATAAGTGTACGATATGAATTTGTCAAGATAGTAAATATAAAATAGAAAGATTAAATAAAACATGATAAATGGAGATGGATAATTTATGATTTCAGAATGGATAATTTGCCCGATTTGTGGCAACAAAACCCGTGATAGAGTTAGAGAAGATACTGTTTTAAAGAATTATCCTCTTTACTGTCCGAAATGTAAGAAAGAAACTTTAATAAATGCAAAGAAATTACATATAACCGTCATCAAAGAGCCAGACGCATAGACGCAGAGCCGATGAACTTGTGAGATAACCTCATAAGTCATCGGCTCTTTTTTTACATGAATATAGAATTTGACAAGTCCGCCAAATAAAAAAAACGGTGTTTTGGTGGGCAATTTTGTCATGCTCAGATGGCTATTTTATCCCTCCAGACCTGTTTCAAGTTTGGAGGGATTTCTTATGTGTTGGTCTGATAACACTGTGCTGCTGATTTTAAGCAGCAGTTATTTACATACCGTTCGATAGAGATGAGAATAATCTGTTAAAAAAATTCTTATCTCCATTTGGGGAAATTATGTTCCAAAAGTAGATGTTAAATATCTATATAATAGAATTGTTATTTCTTATAACCGTAAGGGTTTGACAGCCTTTGCGGTTTTTCTTTTGTCGTTTTTTGTTGAATTAAGTCGTAAGCCTGTTTGTGGCGTAGGGTGTCGTTCACCGCCGATCAATCTGAAATTTCAAAAATTCAGATTGATTGGAGGAACAAAGAATGAATGAAAAACATCCTAACCGAAAAAAGGACAAGCATAACCCTTATACGCTGATGATTGTAGAGGGCAGATATTACCTCTCTTTTAAAGATGGGCGGGGTGTTATGCAAAATATTGAAATAGAGAAAGTGCTGTATGACCTGTTTAACCGTTTTGAGCTTGAGGATATTTCCTATCTTAATCGGGTGAGCAGGCACATTGAACACTCCGAGTTGACAGAAAACTCCTTGAATGACCGAGTTTTTTATAAGGAAGAAAGTCTTGAGGAAACCGTTTCAAGGTGCATCGAATACGAACTGCTACATAAGGCAATATCAAAACTGCCCGAAACACAAAGACGCAGGCTGCTGTTGTACTTTTTCGGAGAGTTGTCCTATGAGCAGATTGCCAAGTTGGAGGGATGCACCAAAATGGCGGTTAAAGGAAGCGTTGACATTGCACTAAAGAAGTTAAAAAAACTTTTTGAAAAATTTTAATTTTAGCCTATACGAAACCGCTTTTAAGTGAGCAAACAGGTGAGAGGGATTAAATTCCTTCCACCTGTTTTGCTTTGTGTGGCGAAAACGGGAGTGATCCTTGACAACCGAATATCCATTCGCCAAATACTTCCTCTTTGTGATTGTGATGAGCATAAGCGTGTGCAGCGGTACGCCAAGACCTGTTAAGAAGCAGCGAGCGATGAAAGGGGGTGATCTCATTCATTACCGACTGAAAATATCGGATTGCTTCCGATTTCGCCATAACCCACAAAGAGAATAATGGTACTCCCGTCCAGTCACAGTCCGAGCGTGATAAAACCGTCGCAGGCAATGAGGGCGGCTCTGGCAGACCGTCAGAGGGGTGGAACTCCCGTGGTGTCAGTTCGCTACTGACCGTTTGGCGACTTCCCATAGCATTTCGGGGTGTCGAGGACAAATTGAAATGCTCCTATCATAAAGCCAGATAAAAGGTAGTCATAGGAACAGAGATTTTGCTTATACTCTCCCGACCTTAAATACTTCCTTTTGTTTGGCTGCCTACATAGGCAGAACATACCTGCCTAAATAAATCTGGGAGGTCAAACATAATGGAAAGAAAAATCAAGCGTGGAGATATTTACTACGCAAATCTAAATCCTGTTATCGGCTCGGAGCAAGGCGGAACAAGACCTGTACTTATCATTTCAAACGATGTCGGCAATAAGCATAGCCCTACGGTCATTGTCGCACCCATCACAAGCCGAATACACACTAAAGCAAAATTGCCGACACACACTTTAATCAATGATTTTGAAGGTTTGGATAAGAACTCAATTATCCTGTTTGAACAAATCCGCACCATAGACAAACAACGCCTGCGTAAATATGTTGGTATGCTATCCACAGTCATAATGGCAAGAGCCGATAAAGCTCTTGCCATTAGTATTTCTTTGAGGGAGGTCAATAATGAATGAAATTAAGGTAGATAAAAATGTAGCGGCTCTGAAACTCATTGAGATACTTCTTGAAAAAGGAATGATAAATCAAGCCACATATACAAATATCGTGAAACACGCAAATTCGCACATTTCACAGGCGGCTTGATAATCAGTACAATATATTCAGAAAAATGAATTGGAGGTATGCTTAATGAACACAGCAGTAAATGAATATAATTACAGATTTAAGCTCACAGATTATTCTCTGTTTGACAGAAACAGAGCCAGAAAAGTTGCTATTTATGGTCGTGTTTCAACAGAACACGAAGCACAGTTATCTGCATTGGAAAATCAGTTACAATGGTATGATGACCAAGTAAAATATCATCCGAACTGGACGGTCTGTGAACGATATATTGATGAAGGTATCACGGGAACACAGGCAAAAAAACGCCCTGCCTTTTTGAAAATGATTGAAGATGCCAAGCAAGGTAAATTTGATTTAATTGTTACCAGAGAGGTATGCCGTTTTGCACGAAATGTTGTGGATACCCTTGTTGTTACAAGAGAGTTAAAAGGCATAGGCGTTGAGGTGTTTTTTATCGACGATAATATTTGGACAATGGACGGAGATGGAGAACTGCGGCTATCTCTTATGGCAACATTGGCACAGGAAGAAAGTCGCAAGACTTCCGAGCGTGTAAAAGCAGGTCAGAAAATCAGCCGTGATAATGGTGTTCTCTATGGAAACGGTAATATTTTAGGTTATGACCGTGTTGGAGATACCTATGTTATCAATGAGGAACAGGCAGAAACGGTCAGAATGATATATGATTTGTATCTGCAAGGTTATGGCTCGATGAAAATCGCAAAGATTTTGACGGAGCGAAAAAGGAAAACAGCTTCTGGACTTATAAAGTGGAGCGTTTCAAATATTATGAGAGCGATTAAAAATGCCACTTACACAGGAACAAAGTGTTACAACAAATCCAGAAGCAATAACTTTTTAGAGCAGAAGCGAATAAACAATCTTGATATGTCCACTTATGAATATGTTGAGGGTGATTTCCCTTCTATTATTTCTCAAGAGATATGGAATAAAGCACAGGCGATAAGGGAAAGTAGAGTAAAACCTGTATGTGTATCGGCAGGGAAAAACACACATAGTAAGCGTGATTCACGAGATATATGGGTCAATAAGCTACGTTGTTCCTGCGGCTCATCATACCGTAAAAATAAATGGCATACGAAATTGGACGGAAAAACCTCTTACGGTTATCAATGCTACAATCAGCTTAACAACGGAATTAAACGGAAAAGAGCTGAAATCGGTTTAGATACTGAGGGATATTGTGACAGCAGAATGATAACCGATTGGAAACTCGATTTTATGGCAAAAGCTTTGTTAGAGCATCTCTGGACGGAGAGAAAAGAGTCTGTACTGATTGCGTTAGACCTTATTAAGTATTATTATAAGGAAGAAAAATCTAACGAAACTCAATCCGATACGGTAACGATACAGGCGAAATTGGATAAGGCAAATAGCAGACTGACTAACTTGATTGCTATGAGAGCTGATGGAGAGATTTCCAAGGACGAGTATCAAGCAATGAGAAGTCCTGTCGATGAAGAAATCAAGAAACTTCAAAAAGCACTTGATGAAATTCCACAGGAAAAAAGCAATCCGAAAGGATTGGATATAGAGGGTATCCGTTCCACTCTGAACAGCTTTATTGATTTTAGTGGTAGCACTATCAGCCACGATGTTGTCAATCAGTTTGTATATCTGATAACACCGACATCGGATACTACATTTGATTGGTATGTTAATCTGAATGGGACAGCAGATGTGAAAGCAACCTTTACAGCGGAAGGCAGAAAGAAAAACTGCATTATCAAATTGGAGGAAATCGAAAAGATTTCCTCGGTACATAGGGAAAAGAATGAGGACAATGCTCATTTCATTAAAAACCCCCATATTTTTACCTATCTGCACAGGCAGCTATCGCTGAGAAGAATGCATAATTAGCATATTGTTATGGGGCAAAGCGAAATATCCTCTAAAGAGGTAAAATAGCCAACCAGCCCTAAAGTGTCCAAACGTAAAATTTGACCTTGGAGAATTGTAGAAATACAGTTCTTCAGGGTCTTTTTTGTTACATTACACAGCGGTATTCTTTTGTTTAACAACCGTAGCAAGAATTCCCTCACCTCTATAGGAAGGCCACTGAAAAAGTCCTTTTTGCGTATAAATTAACACAAAATAAAGTACATCAATCAACTTTGAGACACTGTATATAGTATGAAAAAACAGTTTTTCAGCGGCGTCCTATAGGTGATGGGATGAATTGCACATTCGAGCATGTCTGCTCAAATTTATAAAAAATCACAAAACACTTGTTCTGACACAATAAATATATTATAATAGAGAAAAGAACAATATGCTCTTGGAATTTGGACGGTCGAAATAAGCAATAAGTGAGTGTACATAATGAGTTTAGATAATAATTCTCATTCAGTGTTTTTGTTTGATCATAGTTATGAAATATAGCAGAAAGATGCTGGACGATAAGATGTCAGAGAGAACAAAAGAAATCTTTGAAATATAGCACCTGTTGAAACAATCCATCAGTATATAGAGAGTCAGGGTGAGAAAGATAAACCGGGCAGTAAAAATAAGGATCTATCCAAATAAAGAACAGATAACCCAGATAGAGAAGACGATCGGCTGCAGTCGTTTTCTCTATAACCGGATGCTTGCGGATAAGATCCGCCATTATCAGGAAGAAAAAAGATGCTGAAAAATACGCCGGCCGGATATAAAAAAGAATATCCATGGCTGAAAGAGGTGGATTCTCTTGCGGCGAATGTACAGTTAAATCTGGAAGGGGCTTTCCGGAAATTTTTCCGGGAACCGGGAGTGGGATTTCCGCATTATAAATCAAAAAAACATTCGCGGAAATCCTATACAACGAATATGGTAAATGGGAATATCCGTCTGCAGGACAGGTTCCTGAAACTGCCAAAGATGCAGCCGGTAAAAATAAAACTCCACCGTATGATCCCGGAGGGATGGAAGCTGAAATCAGTGACTGTGAGCAGGGAACCGTCCGGAAAATATTTTGCCAGCCTGCTGTTCGACTGTGAAAACCAAACAGCGGAGAAAAGACAGGCGGAAAAATTTCTGGGGATGGATTTTGCCATGCATGGGATGTGTGTATTTTCTACCGGTGAAAGAGCCGGATATCCCATGTTTTACCGGAATGCAGAGAAAAAACTTGCCCGGGAACAGAGAAAACTTTCCAGATGTGAAAAGGGCAGCCGTAACTATCAGAAACAGAAGAAAAAGGTTGCTTTATATCATGAAAAGATAAAGAACCAGAGGAAGGATTTCCAGCATAAGCTCAGCTACAGCCTTGCAGAAGACTATGACGCAGTATGTGTGGAGGATCTGAACCTGAAGGGGATAGCCGGAGGCCTGCATTTCGGAAAAGGGATACAGGATAACGGATACGGTCAGTTCCTTTCCATGCTTGGATATAAGCTGGAAGAACGTGGAAAATATCTGATAAAAGTAGACAGATATTTTGCATCCAGTAAGATATGCAGCGTATGCGGACATAAAAAGAAAGAGTCACTTGCATTATCAGAACGGATATACCTATGCGAATGTGGAAACCGGATGGACCGGGATGTGAATGCGGCGGTCAATATTCTGAAAGAAGGAAAAAGAATATATAAAAAATGTGCATAATAGCACAGAAAAGATCCGTAACCGGATAAAAAAAGAACCGCGGGACACGCGGGGATAGCCTGTTTTAGCTTTGCCCTGAAGGGCAATTGAGCAGGAAGCTCCCACTTCAAAATCTGTAAGATTTAAGTGGCGAGAGCATGTCACGTATGATATACTGACCATAAAAGAAAAGCTTTTTGGAGAGGATGGAACCATTTTGATGAATAAAAAAGATACAAAGATCAACCGAAATGATATGCTGGAATTAACCCGCAGGATGACATTATCCAGAAACTGCTTTGTGCGTGCAGCAGGAGCATATATAGATGATGAGGGATACATAGATAATACCTTCAATGTAAGCTTCAAAAATATGAGCAAACATGATCAGCAGGTAAATCTGGATCTTGCGAAAACCATTCCTTTTTCCAAAACAAATGAACAGTTAAAATGTTATAAATTCCCTGAAGGGGATATGGCATATGACAGCATCCATAAACTACTGATGGCATTATCACAATACGGATTAAAAGATGATCTTCTGGTTCAGACTCTCTGTGAACAGCTTGCGGAGGGAATCTGCAGTACAAGAGATTCATCAAATAGAACAAACCGTCTGCAGGGACAGGAGTTTGGAATTTATATTTATCATGGAATATATGATATTCCCAAGAAAGGCTCAGACCACAGCGAACAGTGGGAGTCAGAAGAAATATACAGTTTCCTGATCTGTGTGGTGGCTCCGGTAGATAAAGATTACAATGCCGGAACTCCAAAATGCGGCTTTATTTTCCCTGCCTTTGAAGACCGTTCCGCAGAACCTGGAAAAATAGATGTATTCTTTGAAATACCGGAGCATCTGGACGAAGGATTTCTGAAAAGTCTGATTGTATATCAAAAGATTTGAAAAAACGTGGTATGAAGTTCGTGGGGACAACGGTCATCTATGCCTATTTACAGGCAGTAGGAGTTCTCTGTTCTCATGAGCAGGGCTGCTTTTTGGCAAATCAGAAAGCTGAGCATTATAATAGTTATTCATAAGACTGTTATTTCCTGATTTTTATCCATCCTGCATGAAGCAGATATACGCCTGCCGGAATCAGGGAAAGCATGTGTATATTTGTGCAGCTGCCTGTTTCTGCATATGTCGGCAGAATGAGTGTATGAAATGCAAGATAAAGGTATGCACCTGCAGCAATGAGATTACACAGAAAAAAACTCCAGCCGAAGATACCGGAAATAGAAGCTGTAAGAATGATGACCAGCGTCAGGGTATCAGGAACAAAGGGAAGATGAATAAAATCAAATTCAGGTTTCAGGGAGAGAAATGCGAGCACTGCGTAAAGAAAAAGAACTGCATTTAATAAACTTATGATTTTAAACGGTAAACTGTAAAAGGGTGTAACAGGGCAGTTGGGCCATAGTTCAACATCCAGTTTCTGTGCAAGCTGGGTTGCTGACTTTGTAAAGGTTATATTTGTCATTACAACAGCTTTATCGCAGTCGTAGAAGTTTGCACCTGCATAGGCTTCCTGAACGGCTTTATTTCCAACAGGATGGGTGTAATATTTACATTGTATCCCGTATTTTTTTCGATGTTTGAAAGCAATGATATCGATTCCCTGGTCTCCGGAGCTTTGGGTTACTTTTATTTTAGAAAAATGCTTTCGCTTTAGTATCTTTGCACATTGATATTCAAATTCATATCCATCCATGTGTTGAGTCTCCTGTATTATATAAAATTGTATAGCAGTCCTCGTAAATGATACATTTAAGAGGATTGCTATAGATGTAGTGCATATTTGCAATATATTATATCTGCAACATACCATTTATAGAAATTCAGGAAAATACTGTAAGTAATGAAATGGCTGGTGTTACGGTATTTTCCTGAATTACGATAACAGTCTGCAGCAAAATAAGAATACCATGTTTGATGATAAAGAACAAGTGTTTTGCGAAGAAAAGAAGAATGGGTTATTGTTTACTGGCTGGTTTACTGGTTGCGTTACTGAGACGTTACCGAGAATGGAATAAACGTTACTGTTCACACACCACTATCCCGCGAGGTGTTTTGGCATGAATATGCCAAAATCCCGAGACATACAAGCCAAAATTCCATTGCCGCAGGCAATCTGGAATGAATTTTGGCTACGTTACTGTGAACGGAGTGAACAGTAACGAATAAACAGTAACGAGAATGGTTACTCTTTGCGGGAATTGTGTTATAATAGTCTTTGATTTATTGCTGCTGAAAAAAGTGGACAGTTTATAGCGAGCCTATTAAATGCACTATTTACGAGGATTGCTATAGTAATTATACAAAACCGTAAGAGGGGGAGAAACATTTGAAAAATTTTGAAGAAATTATGTCGGAACGAAAAAACCGTATAGAAGCCAGAAAGGACGAGCTGATCCGCAGGAGTCTGCTGTCTGAAGAATTTCTGGAAATGATCCAGAAAAATAAAAGGCCCTTTGATCTGCTGATGTCTTACTATCAGTGTGCTGTCATGGAGATTGAGACAAAATTCAGAGTGCTGAATCAGGAGTATTCCCTGGAATATGATAAAAATCCTATCGAGGGTATTAAAACCAGAATTAAATCTTATGACAGCATTGTGCGGAAAATACGCAGAAAAAATATTCCCATGTCTTTAACTGCTATAGAAGAAAATATCAAGGATATCGCAGGTGTCCGGGTAATCTGTTCTTTTCCGGAGGATATCTATGAGCTGGCAGACAGCTTTCTGCGTCAGGATGATATTGTACTGATCGAGAAAAAAGATTATATAAAAAATCCAAAACCCAGTGGTTACAGAAGCCTGCATCTGATCGTGCAGGTGCCTATCTTTCTGCAGAAAAACAAAAAAATGGTAAATGTGGAAGTCCAGTTTCGAACTATTGCCATGGATTTCTGGGCAAGTCTGGAACATAAGCTTCGCTATAAAAAAGATATCCCGGCAGATCAGGCACAGCAATTGCAGGAGGAGCTTCTGGCGTGTGCCACCCAGAGTGCTCAGTTGGATAACCGGATGCAGGAAATTCGTAATCAACTGGTCAGCAGAGCTGATAAGGGGAATCAATCCTGAGAAAGTTCCTTATTTCAGGAACTTCCTCAATAATTTTTCATAAATTTTTCTATATGGCTGGTATCTCATTGGCAGATCCAGCCATGTTTTTTTGTCTACAATACTCTTATAGTGGGAGAAGGTATGAAAACCGTCTTTGCCATGGTAGGAACCCATTCCGCTTTCACCAAAGCCGCCAAATCCCATTTCACTGGTTGCCAGGTGGATGATGGTGTCATTGACACATCCGCCTCCGAATCCACAGCGGGAAGTAACTTTTTCCGCAGCTTCTTTGTCGGAGGTGAAGATATATAGTGCCAGAGGATGTGCCATGGAGTTGACCTTTTCGATGGCCTCATCCAGGGAATCATAGGTCAGCACAGGAAGCACAGGACCGAAGATTTCCTCCTGCATTATTGCATCCCCGAAGGTTACATTATCCATAACAGTAGGAGCAATCTGAAGAGCTCCCGGATTGTTGTCACCGCCGCAGACTACCTTGCTGGGATCAATCAGATTGCAGATACGAGTAAAGTGCTTTTCATTAATAATTTTCCCATAATTCTTATTATTCAGAGGTGTGGAACCAAACTGTTTCCTGATCTGTTTCTGGATCTGTCGGATCAGTTCATCCTTGATTTCTCTGTCGCAGTAAATATAATCAGGTGCTACACAGGTCTGACCACAGTTGAGATATTTTCCAAATACAATTCTTCTGGCTGCAAGTTTCAGGTTGGCACTTTTCTCTACAATGCAGGGGCTTTTACCGCCCAGCTCCAGGGTAACCGGGGTCAGATGTACAGATGCTTTTGCCATTACTTCCCTGCCAACATGCTGGCTTCCTGTAAAGAAAATATAGTCAAAATGTTCATTGAGAAGAGTGTTATTTTCCGCACGTCCGCCGTTTACCACAGCCACATACTGGGAATCAAAACATTCGGTGATAATGGTTTCAATCACCCGGCTGGTGTGAGGAGAGTAGGCGCTTGGTTTCAGTACAACTGTATTTCCGGCTGCAATCGCATCGATCAGCGGATCAATGGTGAGCAGGAAAGGATAATTCCATGGGCTCATAACCAGGACAACACCATAAGGAGATGGCTTCTTATAGCTTCTGGAAGCGAACTGGGCAAGGGGAGTCAGTACTGTTTTTTCTTTTGCATAGGAAGGTGTATGGCGGATCATGTAGCTGAGTTCTGAGAGCACAAGTCCCACTTCACACATATAGGATTCAAAGTTACTTTTTCCAAGGTCACGTTTCAGTGCTTCATTGATCAGTGGTTCATATTTCTGAATACAGGTCTTTAATTTTTTTAAGGCATCCAGCCTTTTTTCTACCGGTAAAGTGACACCTGTGTAAAAATAGCTGCGTTGTTTCTGAACGATTTCTTTAATTTCTGTTTCTGTCATAATACATTATTTCCTTATATAATATAGATATCAGGTAACTATTGAGAGTCTGCAGGTTCCTGTATTTTGATATTTTTATAAAAAACGCTTTGCAGGATAGAAGAATATTAACAGTTACTTCTCAGCTTCTGAGGTATTTTCCTTGGAAGTCAGAGACATCAGCATGTAATAAAATTTCTCCAGTTCGGAGGCATCCATAAGCTTCGGCACAGGATACAGAGGATTGGCCTCTTTATCTGCATAATGGGCAAGCTTGAGGATATCTGTTTCCTGAATTTCTTTTACAATATTTACGATTCCAAATCGCTCTTTCATCTCTTCAATTGCCCGGATAAAAAGCTCTGCTGCTTCATGGTCCGGCGTATTTTTGTCTGCAAGTCCTGCTGCAATGGCAAGTCTGTGGAGCTTTTTGTCAATGCAGGAGCCATATTCCCGAAGTACCAGCGGCAGCAGAATGGCATTGGCAAGTCCATGGGGAACGTTGTACTGTCCACCCAGAGAGTGAGCGACTGCATGAACATATCCTACATAGGATTTGGTAAAAGCACAGCCTGCGTAGAAGGAGGCGTGGAGCATATTTCGTCTTGCCTGAATATTATCGCCATGCTCATAGGCAATGTCTATATTTTCAAAAATCAGTTTTATCGCTTTTAATGCATCCCTGCGTGTATCAATGGTGGTGGAATTGCCAATGTATGCCTCCACTGCATGAGTCAGGGCATCCATACCTGTAGTTGCGGTGATAAATGGGGGCAGGCTTAAGGTAACCTTGGGATCCAGCACTGCATAGCGGGGAATCAGCGGGAAATCGTTGATGGCGTATTTATATCTGGTGTCTGCATCTGTGATCACAGCGGCGAGAGTGGTCTCACTTCCTGTTCCGGCAGTGGTTGGAACTGCCATGAGAAGGGGAAGTTTCTTATGCACCTTCAGGATTCCTTTCATCTGGGCCAGAGACTGATTGGGTTTAACCGCACAGGCACCGACTGCCTTGGCACAGTCCATGCTGGAACCGCCGCCGAAACCGATGATGGCATCACAGCCCTCTTTATGGTAAAGCTCCAGGGCTTCGCGGACATTGACAGTAGTAGGGTTGGCAACTGTTTTATCATAAATGGTATAGGGGATGCCGGCCTCCTTTAAAGCTTTTTCCAGTCTTCTGGTAAGTCCAAGCTTCATGATACCGCCATCTGTAATGATCAGTACATGAGTACATTTGTGGCGCATGATGATTTCAGGGAGTTCCTTGACGCTTCCTGCGATTTTGGGTTTTCTGTAAGGTAAAAAGGGAATTGCAATGTGAAAAGCTTTCTGAAAAGCCCTGCAATATATTTTTCTGAGAGTGTTCATGGATAATTCCTTTCCTGGGGCAGCCTGCTACTTTGCAGACTGCCGGACAGCAGTTACTTCAGAAAAAATATAACAAGGTAAAAAAGAAAAGTCAATATATTTTGATGTTCAAAATTTATCTTTGGTAAAAGAGCTTATTCCGAGACATACGAGCCAAAATTCCATTGCCGCAGGCAATCTGGAATGAATTTTGGCTACGTTACTGTGAACGGAGTGAACAGTAACGAACATATCCATAAAATTTTACAAAACTACGAAAATCAGTTGACAATGGAGTAAGTTTATACTAACCTGAAGTTAGCGAAGTATAACAATATTGTAAAACAGCAGTGTTATTATATTAAAGAATTAAAGAAATTTGCTCCACAGGAAGTGGATATGAGGGAGGAATGAAAAAATGTTTCTGCAGATACAGGGAATTCAGAAGTCTTTTGGTGCAGGGGACAGCCGGGTGGATGTGCTTAAAGGGCTGGATCTTGACATTGAGAGAGGAGAGTTTTGTGTGCTTCTGGGGCCGTCTGGTTCCGGTAAGTCTACGCTTCTGAATATTATCGGTGGGATTGACAGTGCAGACGAGGGAAATCTGGTCATAGACGGGGAGCGTCTGGCAGATATGTCGGAGAAGAATCTGTCTTTGTACAGGCGTAAGCATCTGGGATATATTTTTCAGATGTATAATCTGATCCCCAATCTTACAGTGCGGGAGAATATAGAGGTGGGAGCCTATCTCAGTGATAAGCCTCTGGATGTAGATGAACTGCTCCATACGCTGGGAATCTATGAGCACCAGAGAAAGCTTCCCAATCAGCTTTCCGGCGGTCAGCAGCAAAGGACTGCCATTGGCAGAGCCATTGTAAAGAATCCGGATATTCTTCTTTGCGATGAGCCTACAGGAGCCCTGGATTATAATACCTCCAAGGAAATCCTGAAGCTGATCGAGACGGTAAACCAGAAATACGGCAACACCATCGTCATGGTAACGCATAACGATGCCATCAAAGATATGGCTGACCGGGTGGTGAAGCTTCGCGATGGGATGATCCGCAAAAATTACCTCAATGAGCATAAGATCCCGGCAGC
Source organism: Blautia wexlerae DSM 19850 (assembly GCF_025148125.1). NCBI lineage: Bacteria > Bacillati > Bacillota > Clostridia > Lachnospirales > Lachnospiraceae > Blautia > Blautia wexlerae. The sequence continues at coordinate 2,459,043 of NZ_CP102267.1, read as the reverse complement.
AGAGCTTGACTGGTAAGGAGGCATATGATGAAAAATCCTTTACGCAAACGTCTGCCCAGAGAACTGAAGGGAGAACTGGGCAAGTATCTGGTTGTATTTATCCTGATGGTTGCATCCATTGGATTTGTGTCAGGCTTTCTAGTTGCAGATAACAGTATGCTTATTGCTTACAATGAAGGTTTTGAGAAGTACAACATAGAAGACGGAAACTTTCGCACAGCAGAGCAAGTCCACAAAACCCAGAGAGAAGAAATAGAGGCGCTGGGTGTGAAGCTGTATGATAATTATTATGTGGAGGAACCTCTGGATAATGGAAGCACCATGCGTTTTTTTAAAAACAGGCAGCAGGTGGACAAGGTCTGCCTGATGAAGGGAGAGCTGCCTGCCGGGACAGGAGAGATTGCCATTGACAGAATGTATGCAGACAACAACAATCTGTCTGTGGGAGATACGCTCCGGAGCGGAAAAAGAACCTGGAAGATTACCGGCCTGGTGGCACTTTCCGACTACAGCTGCCTGTTTCAGAATAACAACGATTCCATGTTTGATGCTGTGAAATTTGGGGTTTCTGTTGTGACCGAGGAGGAGTTTGATTCTTTGGATCAGGAAAAACTGCAATACAATTATTCCTGGATCTATGACGAAAAACCGAAGACAGAAAAGGAAGAGAAAGAAGTTTCCGAGGATCTGATGGAGGATATGGGAAAGATTGTCACACTGGAGGCTTTTGTACCCCGGTATCTGAATCAGGCCATTACTTTTACAGGGGATGATATGGGTGGAGACAAGGCTATGATGATCATGCTTCTTTATATTATTATGGTGATCATGGCCTTTGTATTCGGAATTACCATCAGCAATACGATACGGAAAGAAGCCGGTGTTATCGGTACCTTACGTGCGTCCGGATATACCAGACAGGAACTGATTCTTCACTATATGACACTTCCGGTGCTGGTTACTTTTGTGGGTGCACTGATCGGAAATATCCTTGGATACACTGTATTAAAGGATGTATGTGCAGATATGTATTATGGAAGCTATAGTCTTCCGACTTATGTGACCGTATGGAATGGGGAGGCATTTGGGCTTACAACTCTGGTTCCGGTAGTTATTATGCTGGTGGTAAATTACGGAGTGCTCAGACATAAGCTGAAGCTGTCACCGTTAAAATTCCTGCGCAGGGATCTGTCGGGAAGAAAGCAGAAGAGGGCAATTTATCTGAGTCCGAAGATGAAAATCTTTTCCAGATTCCGGCTTCGGGTGATTTTTCAGAATATGAGTAATTATATGGTTCTGTTTATCGGGATCCTGTTTGCAAATCTGCTGCTGATGTTCGGATTGCTGCTTCCTTCGGCACTGTCCCATTACCAGGTGGAAATCCAGAACAATATGCTGGCAAAATACCAGTATATGCTTCAGGTTCCGGTCAGCGCAGTAAGTGGAAATAAATTTGACGGTCTGATCTCTCTGCTGGAGTTTTATATGGATTCCAGAACAGACAATGAAGATGCAGAGGAATTTTCTGCTTATTCCCTGAATACACTGCCAGGAAAATATAAGAGTGAGGAAGTACTGCTTTACGGGATCGAACCGGACAGCAGGTATGTAACGATAGATTTTAATAATACAAAAGATAAAAAAGATGAAGCGGGGAATAAAGAAAAAGCAGATAACAAGAATACGGCAAATGCAGAAAAAGAAAGCGCAGCAGTTTATATTTCGAGCGCATATGCGGATAAATTCCTGCTTCATGTGGGGGATACCATCACTCTGAAAGAAAAATACGAAAAAGAGAAATATTCGTTTAAAATAGCAGGAGTTTATGATTATACGGCTGCCTTGTGTGTGTTTATGCCCCGCAGTGAACTGAATGATATTTTTGATTTGGGAGAGGATTATTACAGTGGGTATTTCTCAGATACAGAGCTTACAGATATCAAGAGCCAGTATATAGGATCTGTAGTTGACCTTGATGCACTGACAAAGATCTCCAGACAGCTGGATGTATCCATGGGAAGTATGATGGGTATGGTAAACGGATTTGCCATTATGATCTATATGGTACTGGTCTATCTTCTTTCCAAGATCATTATCGAAAAAAATGCCCAGTCTATTTCAATGGTAAAAATCCTGGGCTATACAAATGGCGAGATCAGCAAGCTATATATTATGTCCACGTCTTTGGTGGTGGTGTTCTGTCTGCTTTTGAGTCTGCCGCTAGAAACAGTAATCATGAAAGTTCTGTTCCGGGAGATGATGCTGTCCAGTATTTCCGGATGGATTACGCTCTGGATCGACCCGATGATCTATGTGCAGATGTTTGCAGCAGGAATCATTACATACGGAATCGTGGCCTTGCTGGAATTTCGGAGAGTGAAGAAGGTTCCTATGGATGAAGCCTTAAAAAATGTTGAGTAGGACAAAATTTGATAAAAATTTGACATTATCTGGAATTTGTGATACGGTTACACAGGAAACTGTTAGAGCGACACGCTCTAGACCAATCAGTTGGAATAGGAGATTATTATGAGAAAAAGAACAACTTCAAGAGCAAAGGAAACTATTAAAGAAGCAACAACAAAGGCTACAGAAGCAGTCAAAGAGACAGTTGAGAAAACAACTGTAAAGGCTTCAGAAGTAATTGAAGAAGCAAAAGACGCTGCAGCTGATATTGCGAAGGCTCCGGTTGTAGAAGAAGCAAAAGAAACTGTAAAGAAAGCAGTAAAAGAAGTGGCTAAAAATATCGACATCAAAAAATTCGCAGAAACAACTATCGAATTACCTGGTTTTGCAGTTACAATGAGCTCCATCGAGGAAGCAATCAAAAAAGACATCAAAGACAAAGGCATCGAAGGAAAAGAAATCAGCGTTTATGTAAATGTTGAGCAGAAAGCCGCTTACTACACAGTAGACGGACAGGGCTCTGACGATTACAGAATCGACCTGAATACATTATAATCTGTAAGCATTTTTTATAAACCGAAAATGGATGTCTGCAGGGATCCGGAAAGAAAATCTGCAGACATAAAAACAGCAGGATTGTTCATAGAATGAACAGACCTGCTGTTTTGCTTATTTATGATAGAACCACACTGCGGCGGATATGGATGATATCTCAGGAAGCTTTCTGCTCAAACAGATCCTCCCTTGTAATATTCTGTGCCCATTTCCCCTGGCGGTAATGATGGAATACCCATGGCCATTTCACAAACTCATCTGTACAGAGCAGGAAGTAGACCCACAATACCGGAAGCTTCAGGACAAAGGCCGCAAAAAATCCCAGAGGTACCGCATATACCCACATATCAATGGTATCGCAGATCAGTCCGAACTTCGTATCACCGCCTGCGCGGAATACCCCGGCGATCAAGGCTGTGTTTACCGCAGAACCCATAATATAATAGGTATTGATAAGCAGCATGTACTTCAAATAATGCATTGCCCCGTCACTTAAGGATGCAAATCTCAGGACCAGAGGCGTGATGGCAAATACGATCACACCGCCAATGGCACCGGCTATAATGGTCATCTTCAGCATTCTGGAAGCATACACCTTCGATTTCTCCAGATCCCCTTTTCCCATTACATTTCCAAGAAGAATCGTTCCCGCACTGGCAATTGCAAAGCAGAACACAGAACCGATATTGCGGACAACCGTAACCAGAGAGTTGGCTGCAACGGCATCTGTTCCGAGATGTCCCAGGATCACAGAGTACATGGAGAAAGCAACACTCCAGGAAACGTCATTTCCAAGAGCGGGAAGTGACAGCCGGACGAAGTCGCCAAACAGCACCTTACTGCGGATAAACATAAAGGTCAGGTTCAATTTAACATCTTTGCTCAGGAAAGAAACGATCACGCATGCTGCCAGTTCGATCAGTCTGGAAGCAGCAGTTGCAATGGCAACACCTGTAGCCCCCAGCTTCGGTGCGCCGAAAAGCCCGAAGATAAAAGTGGCATTCAGGATAATATTCAATATAAAAGCCAGCATATTCAATGCCATACTGATCGTTACACGTCCGATGCTGCGCAAAATCGCCAGATAAACCTCTGTAATTCCCCAACAGAGATATGTAATTCCCATAATCCTAAGATAAGAAGAACCGATAGAGATCAGTTTCTGATCAGAAGTAAAAATCTTCATCATAAGCTGAGGAGCAGTAAATGCGATTAGTGCTACGATTCCCGAGATTATGATGGAAAAGCGGAGAGCAATTCCCTCGATCGCATGAATAGCCTGCATATTATTTTTTCCGAAATACTGCGCACACAGAAGAGATGCGCCTGTACCAAGTCCATAATATACCATAAACAGGATATTGGAGTAATTGGCAGCCAGAGACACCGCAGAAATCGCAGACTGTCCCACATAATTAAGCATAATTACATCTGCGGAGTTAACCGCTGCACTGAGCAGATTCTGGATAATGATCGGAATCGTCAGTTTAAGCATCTGCCGGTAAAAATTATCCTTATCGGCCGATAATGTGTTTATCATATTTACCCCCCGTAATAAGTATTTGCCCGATCAGGCAGTTTTATTAGTCTGCTTTCAGCATAATCCTTCCGGCAGAAAAACGCTATCGGTATTTTGACTGATTTCTACGTTATTTTGACTTTTGAGTCCTTAAACAAATCAACTTTGCTTATAATACCTTGCACAAAAGAAGTCGGACTGATATAATTCGTATGTATTTTGAGAGGAATACATACTGTGACTGATAAAAAATATAATGGGAGAAGTTTATGGCGACATTACAGCAATTAGATATGAATATTTTACTGTGGATCCAGGAACATTTAAGGGTGGATGCCCTGACTCCGTTCTGGAGAGCAGTCACCTTCCTCGGAAACGGAGGATGGTTCTGGATCGTATTATGTGTGCTTCTGATCTGTTTCGGGAAAACACGCAAAACAGGAGTGACAGCGGCACTCTCGCTGCTGTCAGGGTTTCTGATCACAAATCTGCTGATAAAAAATGCAGTAGCCCGTCCAAGACCTTTTGATACTTATACACAGATCATTCCGCTGATCACCAGACCGAAAGACTATTCATTTCCATCCGGCCATACCTGCGCTTCCTTTGCCGTTGCACTGGTCTGTCTGCGGATGCTGCCCGGGAAATGGGGGATTTTACCTGTTGTTCTGGCCGGAATGATTGCTTTTTCCAGACTCTATCTGGGCGTACATTATCCGGGGGATGTTCTGGCAGGATTTCTGGTGGCATTGCTCACAAGTACAGTGGCATGCAGGCTGATGCGGAGAACATTTTCACCTCAGAAAAGCTGACCGATTCAGAAGAAAACTTCCGGGGGGGGGAAAATACAAAAAAGATATGCAAAAATCAGCAGAAAAATATTCGAATGTAAAGTGTAAAGGATAATCTTGTAATGAACAAAAATGAAATCTATATAAAGAGCGGAACCAATTACAAAGAAATGACAAAGGAACTGCTGGCACAGTGCGGCCTGGCATCTGTAATTTCAGATAAAAAGATGCAGATTGGTATCAAGCCTAATCTTGTATCACCTTCCGAGGCTTCATGGGGAGCTACCACACATCCGGAAATTGTGGCGGGAATTATTGAGTATCTGCAGGAAAACGGATATGGAAATATTGCCATTCTGGAAGGCTCCTGGGTGGGAGATAAGACCATAGAAGCATACGAAGTGTGCGGATATCGTGAACTAACGGAAAAATATCAGGTGCCTTTTTGGGATATGCAGAAAGACAAGGGGATTGAAAGAGATTGCAGGGGGATGAAACTGAATGTCTGTGAACGTGCGGCAAATATCGATTTTCTGATCAATGTTCCGGTATTGAAAGGCCATTGTCAGACAAAGATCACATGTGCATTGAAAAATATGAAAGGATTGATCCCCAATACAGAGAAGCGTCATTTTCATGCGATGGGACTGCATGAACCGATTGCACATCTGAATGCGGGGCTCCATCAGGATTTTGTCGTGGTTGATAACATTTGCGGAGATCTGGATTTCGAGGATGGCGGAAATCCGGTAGTGATGAACCGTATCTGGGCGGGGACGGATCCGGTACTGATCGATTCTTATGTATGTCAGATCATGCATTATACAACGAAAGATGTACCGTATATTGAACTGGCAGAGAAGCTTGGGGTTGGAAGTACTGATCTGAAAAATTCCCGCATCATATACTGTGAGGAAAATGCCCGCAAAGAACTTCCGAAATCAAGAAAAGTGGTAGAACTTCAGGATGCAGTAGAAGAAGTAGAATCCTGCAGTGCCTGCTATGGTTATCTCATCCCGGCTCTGGAAATGCTTAAAAATGACGGCCTTTTCGAGAAACTGGACACGAAAATCTGCATCGGCCAGGGATACCGCGGAAAAACAGGAAAACTGGGTGTAGGTGCATGCACCTGTAAATTTGAACATAACGTAAAGGGATGTCCTCCAACAGAGAATCAGATTTATGATTTCCTGAAGCAGTATATTCTGGGAGAAAATAAATAATATGATATCAGGGTCCTAGAGCGTGTCTGAAAAAGGCTTTCTGCAGGATGTGCGTCACAATTTGTGGGATATTTTGCCCGGATGAGGGCGCCGTAGTGGGCTACGGCAACTGAATTCGGGTGAAATATCCCGCAAAATGGGGCGTGCAGATTGCGGGAATGATTTTTCAGACACGCTCTAGTACATCGTTTTCGAAATAACTATACCACTCACTTGTCTGCGAATCCGATTGCACAGGTCTAAAAGCCTCAGCGTAGCCCGCTACGCCTGCGTTTTTATACCAGCACACTCGAATCCGCATCCTACACGATTGGTATAGTTATTTACGAAACGATGTACTAGGTTCAAAAAGTCGTTCGTGCCTGCATGATAAGACTTTTGAATCTGGAACCCTGTTTGATTTTACAATGCCATCTTTATCATCTGTATAATTTTATCCTGCTCAAATTTACTGCTGTCAAATGCCAGATGATACTGGGAAATATCTTTCCATTTCTTATCTGTAAAGTACTCATAATAAGTACGCCGTTCTTTATCCACTTTCTTAACCAGCTTCTGTGCACTTTTTTCTTCCCGTCCCGTACGCTCGATGACAGTCTGTACACGATACTCAAATGGTGCATGGATAAATACGCTCAGGCATTTATTGTCGAGGATGTGATTGGCGCATCGGCCAACGATCACACAATCTTCTTTCTCAGCAGCATCCAGAATAATTTTTCGCTGAAGATCAAAGAGCACATCATTCATGGGAACAAAGTGAAAATCGCTGTCCATTTGAAGTTCATGGTCAATGGGAAAACGCCACTGGCTGCCACGTTTCTCATCAACCTTGGCAAGCAAATCAAAAGGAATATTCTCTTTCTGAGCTGCAATATCGATCAGCTCTTTGTCATAAAAAGCAAATCCAAGCTCTTCTGCCAGAGCTTTACCAATCAGGCGGCCATTACTGCCGAGCATCCTGTTTATTGTAATCACGCGTTTACTCATAATCAAACCCTCCTTTATGACATCTCTGTTATTGAACGATATAGATTCAGGCGGATATTCGCAAATTGTACCTGTTATCTGCAATTAACAGTGATAAGTCTTTTATTTGTGAACATTATAACATTGATACTTGAAAAAATCCAGTAAAATATATAAAAAACCAAATATATTACGAAAATATTTAGGTACAGTGCACAAAAACGATTCGCAATGAAACAAATGATACAGTTAATCCGATAATATTTTGAAAAGTGTTTTTTTGGATAGTTTTATCAATAGACACTTTTGGCTGTCATATGCTAGAATTAGAGTAATATTTACAGCAAGCAGCAAAGCGGATGATATTGTCCGCCTGACCAGGATTACTGCCGAGACATACAAGCCAAAATTCCATTGCCGCAGGCAATCTGGAATGAATTTTGGCTACGTTACTGAGAACGGAGTGAACAGTAACAAAAATTTATTTATGAAATAGAGGATATTTATAGATTTTTTCTTTAAGCTATGGTATTATATTAAATTGGCTGTCTGACGACAGATCCGAGTCAAAATATTACAAGAGATATGAAAAGTATGTAAGAAAGGGATACGATACATAATGCTGAAAATCAAAAGCTATGTAAAGGTAAACAGTCTGGCGGAAGCTTATGAACTGAACCAGAAGAAAACAGCCCGTATTCTTGGGGGAATGGTCTGGATGAAAATGGGCAACAGAGCAATATCCACAGCGATTGATCTTTCCGGTCTGGGGATGGATGCGATTTCGGAGAATGATGACGAATTTGTCATCGGATGTATGACTCCGCTTCATGACCTGGAGACAAATGAAGCTCTGAATACCTACACACATGGAGCTATGAAAGAAAGCCTTTGCCACATTGTAGGCGTACAGTTCAGAAACTGTGCCACTGTGGGAGGAAGCATTTATGGAAGATATGGTTTCTCAGATGTTCTGACCATGTTCCTGGGAATGGATACATGGGTAGAATTATATGATGCAGGCCGTATTCCACTGACTGAATTTGTAAATATGAAGAAGGACAATGACATCCTTGTAAATATCATCGTGCGAAAAGAGCCACTTCTTACCTGTTACTTAAGTCAGAGAAACATAAAAACAGATTTCCCGGTGCTGACCTGTGCAGCTTCTGTGATCGGAAATGAGGCAAGGACTGTGATAGGTGCCAGACCTGCACGTGCCATGATCGTGGAAGATAAGAAGCAGATCCTGAAGAATTTCCGGAACATGACAAAAAAGCAGAAGGAAGAGGCGATCGAAGCCTTTGCAGAATATGCGGCAGAGAACGTTCCTACTGCAGGCAATATGCGAGGATCAAAGGAATACAGAACCCTTCTTGTAAAAGTATTGACAAGAAGAGCCTGGGAAGCAGTAGGAGGGATGAAAAATGAATATTAATTTCTGGCTTAACGGAGTGAACCGCCACGCAGAGATCTCCCCGGATACACTGCTGATCGATTTCTTAAGAAAACAGGGCTGTTTCAGCGTGAAAAGAGGCTGCGAAACTGCGAACTGTGGTCTTTGCACAGTTCTTATGGACGGTCGTCCGGTGCTTTCCTGCAGTACACTTGCAGCACGCATTGAGGGAAAGAAAATCGTTACATTGGAAGGAATGCAGAGAGAAGCGCAGGAGTTTGGAAGCTTTCTGGCGAATGAAGGTGCGGAACAGTGCGGTTTCTGCAATCCGGGATTTATCATGAATGTATTTGCGATGCTCAACGAGATCAAAGATCCCACAGAGGAGCAGATCAAAGAATATCTTGCGGGAAATCTGTGCAGATGTTCCGGTTTTGTTTCCCAGACAAGGAGTATCCTGAAGTTCCTGAAATATAAGAAAGCACAGGAGGAAGCATAAAGATGAAATATGTAAATCAACCTGTACGTAAAACAGATGCAATGTCACTGGTAACCGGAAAGCCTGTCTATACAGATGATCTGGCACCAAGGGACTGCCTGATCGTGAAGATACTGAGAAGTCCCCACGCCAACGCCTGGGTGGAAGATATTAAAACAGGTACTGCCGAGAAGGTGGCCGGAATTGCATGTATCCTTACCTATAAAGATGTGCCTCAGAAACGTTTTACCCTTGCCGGCCAGACTGCACCGGAGATGAGTCCGGATGACAGACTGATCCTTGACCGTCATGTACGTTTTGTGGGAGATGCAGTTGCCATTGTTGCGGGTGAGACAGAAGAGGCGGTAGATAAAGCATTGAAGAGAATCCGCGTAGATTACCGCGTGGAGACACCGGTTCTGGATATCCACAAGGCAAAAGATAATCCGATCCTGGTCCATCCGGAGGATGACTGGAAGCTGAAAATTCCTCTTGGCGGAGACAACAAAAGAAACTTATGTGCATCCGCAGTGGAAGAACATGGAAATGTAGATGAAGTTCTGGCAAAGTGTAAATATACTGTAGAGCGCACTTATCATACAAGAGCAAACCAGCAGACTATGATGGAGACTTTCCGCACAGCCTGCTATATGGATCATTTCGGCAGACTGATCGTTCTGTCCTCAACACAGATCCCATTCCATGTGCGAAGGATCGTTGGAAGGGCACTGGACATTCCTGCTTCCAAAGTACGTGTGATCAAGCCAAGGATCGGTGGCGGCTTTGGTGCAAAGCAGACCTCTGTCAGTGAGATCTATCCGGCGATCGTGACCTGGAAAACAGGCCGCCCGTCCAAGATGATCTTCTCCAGATATGAGTCCATGATCTGCTCTTCACCGCGCCATGAGATGGAGATCACAGTACGCGCAGGTGCAGATGAAAATGGTATCATCAAGGCAATTGATCTTTATACTTTGTCCAACACTGGGGCATACGGAGAACACAGTTCTACAACAGTAGGACTCAGCGGTCATAAATCAATCGCTCTTTACAGACATACAGAAGCCTACAGGTTTGCTTTTGATGTTGTCTATACAAATGTGCAGGCTGCAGGTGCCTATCGTGGTTATGGTGCAACCCAGGGTATTTTTGCAGTGGAATCTGCAGTAAATGAGCTGGCACATAAGATGGGAATGGATCCTGTTAAGGTAAAAGAAATGAATATGCCTGTAGAGGGCGGTCCTCTTCCGGGATATCCGGATGTTCCTTATGCACAGAGCTGTTCCATGGACCGCTGTATGGCGCGCGCCAAAGAGATGATGGACTGGGATTCCAAATATCCATGCAGGGATATGGGAAATGGAAAGGTCCGCGGAGTCGGTGTTGCCATGGCTATGCAGGGATCCTCTATTGCAGGAGTTGACGTAGGCGGCGCAGATATTAAGCTGAATGAAGATGGTTCTTATACACTGGCACTTGGATGTACGGATATGGGAACAGGCTGTGATACCGTTATGGCGCAGATTGCGGCTGACTGTCTGAATACGCCTATGGATAACATAGTAGTATTCAGTGTGGATACGGATATTTCTCCTTATGATTCCGGTTCCTATGCTTCCGCCACAACCTATACCACCGGTGTAGCGGTTATGAAGGCCTGTGAGGAGCTGAAGAAAAAAATCTGTAAGCTTGGCGCAGAGATGATGGAAGTAGATGAGGGAAAAGTTGATTTCGACGGATCCTGTGTATTCTATGATGAGACACTTGAGATAAGCGATGGGGCAGACGGAAATGCAGCAGGTCATATGACAGATGCAGAAGAGGGCTATAGTGTTGATATGGATGCCATCAGTTCTGAAAATGCCCAGAAGAAAGTTTCATTGGAAGATATTGCATTAAAGAGCACTTTCTTTAACAATATCGAGCTTCAGGTTGTGAAACAGCATTCTTCACCGATCTCGCCGCCGCCGTTTATGGTAGGTATGGCAGAAGTAGAGGTGGATACAGAGACAGGCAGTGTGGATGTTCTGGATTATGTGGCGGTTGTTGACTGCGGTACACCGATCAATCCGAATCTTGCACGTGTACAGACGGAGGGCGGTATTGCACAGGGAATTGGCATGGCTCTCTGGGAAGATGTACAATATACAGATAAAGGTAAGATCCGCAACAACTCTTTTATGCAGTATAAGATCCCAACCAGACAGGATATCGGAAATATCCGCGTGGATTTCGAGTGCAGTTACGAAAAGAGCGGTCCTTTTGGTGCCAAATCCATTGGTGAGCTTGTAATTGATACTCCATGTCCGGCACTGGCTGAGGCAATTTATAATGCAACAGGTGTGCGTCTGACAGAGCTTCCGATGACTCCTGAGAAGATTGCCATGGAGATTTTGAAAAACCGCGAATCCATCCGGTCAGGGTCAAAGGTGGAAGAATGAGAGAATTATGCCTTGCCTGTGCAGGTTTTGCCCTGGAGTTTATAGTTTTTTATGCAGCAGGCATTGTTCTGGTCCGGATATTGAAAGTAAAAGGGGATTGTTCCCTGACTTTCATACTGGGATATCTGGTTTACTTTGCAGTGTTTGAACTGGTGATCGTACCGATGACACTGAAATGGGTATCCCTGACAGCTGCGGCTTATATATGGGCAGGAATCATGGCTCTGGTTATTTGCGCAGCTGTGATCTGCACAATAAAAAAACAACGGAGAATACGTGCCGGACAAACGGAAACATGTAGTGGGATTTTTGGAAGCATTTCTGAAATATGGAAAAATCACTCTGTGATGATTATCCTTGCAGGTGCCGTAGTATTGCTGCAGTGTCTGATTGTGATCTTTTACGAGGATACAACAGTAGATGCGGCGTATTATGTAGGTACAGTGAGTACTTCTGTATACACAGATACTCTTGGCAGATATAATCCCTTTAACGGAGCGATCCAGAAGGCATTTCAGGCCAGATATGTTTTTTCCGCATATCCGATGCATAATGCAGTGTGGTGCAGACTTCTGGGAATCCATCCCATTGTGCAGGCAAAGCAGGTAATGTCATGTATGAATGTAGTGACTGCCAATCTGATCATTTATCAGATCGGTAAGAGATTGTTTGACGGAAACAGGAAGAAAGCAGATCTGATGCTTGTCTTTGTCTGTGTTTTACAGCTGTTTTGCGGTACGATTTATTCCTCCGGAACTTTTTTCTTTACCAGAAGCTACGAGGGAAAAGCCATCCTTGCCAACATTGCCATCCCTGCAGTTCTTATGTGTGCCGTCTGGTATCTGCAGGAGAAAAACAGCAGGAATGTCTGGATCATATTGTTTGTCACAGCGGTCAGTGCGCTGACATTTTCCGGTTCTGCTATCATCTTTCCTATCGTGATCGCAGCGGGAATGGCTCCGGCGGCAGTTATGAATAAGAGATTTTCGGGGCTGGTATATTGTGCAGTGTGTATGCTTCCGTCGGCATTATATGCAGCTGTATTTTTTGCATGCAGAATCGGTCTGCTGACGCTGGCTGCATCATAATACAGAAAGGAGAAAAAAATGGCAGGTGTAACAATTCAGGAACTGGGACTGCGCTTTGTTGATGCATGTATGAAGCTGTACTGGGGTTCCTGCTGGTATCCTCTTCTGTTTGCTGTAGGACTGATCTGCACACTGGTCCTGGGGAGAAAAAGAAAGTCCGGGATATTTATCGGCTATACAGTATTTCTGCTGCTGACAGTATATAATCCGCTGGTTGTAAAATATCTTATCGCAAAGGCGAAGTTTGAGAATGAATATTACCGGTTTATCTGGATTCTTCCTGTGATCCCGGCGGTTGCCTACTATGGAGTCAGACTTGTGACCGCTTTTAGAAAGACCTGGATAAAAGTTCTTATGGCTGCAGCTGTGCTGACAGGTTTTGTGATCCTGGGAAATCCGCTGGACGGGGTAGTGACCAATTTTGCAATGGCAGAGAATATTTATAAGGTGCCCAATGATCTGCGTGCAGTCTGCGACGTGATCCACCAGAACCAGGAGAATGATTTTCCAAGGGTTGTTTTTGACGGCAGTCTTAACAGTATTGTGCGACAGTATGATGCGGGGATCGCCACTGTAATAAGCAGAAATGCAAGTATCTACAGATCAGGCAGTACAGTGGCGGGAAACTATGATGAGAACAGCAGTTTCTATAAAAGACAGAAAGCATTGCTGGATGTGATCGATTATCATATCTATGAAGATAAAGAAGGGTTTCAGGCTGCGTTGAAGAAATCAAAGACAGATTTCGTAGTAACACAGATCGGGCTGGTTGACCATGATTTTCTGACAGAGTGTGGTTGTGAACTGATCGCACAGACGGAATCCTGCTACATTTACAGATTTGATTATAGTAATCCTCGTAAATAATGCATATTGATCCGGCTCATCAGAGCGTGAAATTCTGCCAAGCTGTTTCAAATGCATTAATTAAGAGGCGTGCTATGATCGAAATATCATATATCTTACAAGAGAAGGAGAAAAGAAATGAAAAGTAACATAAAAAGACTTTCGCTCTGCCTTTCAGCACTGATGCTGCTGATACTGGCAAGTCCGCTGACTGTACTTGCAGCAGAGGAAGAGGTGGCTGCATCTGCGAAATTTTACGGCACATTCTGGTCGTTGGTTCCGCCGCTTGTTGCCATTGCACTGGCACTGATCACCAAAGAAGTATACAGTTCACTGTTTGTAGGAATACTGGTTGGTGCACTGTTCTACTCTAATTTTAATTTCGAAGGAACAATCCTTCATATTTTTGAAGGCGGAATGATCAGCGTTCTGACAGATTCTTATAATATGGGTATCCTGATCTTCCTTGTTATTCTGGGAACCATGGTATGTCTGATGAACAGGGCAGGCGGTTCCGCAGCATTCGGACGCTGGGCCAGTAAGAGGATTAAAAGCAGAGTTGGTGCGGAACTCTCAACCATCATTCTTGGTGTACTGATCTTTATTGACGATTATTTTAACTGTCTGACAGTAGGAAGCGTTATGCGTCCTGTGACAGATAAGCACAATGTGTCCCGCGCAAAGCTGGCGTACCTGATCGATGCCACAGCAGCACCGGTATGTATCATTGCACCGATTTCTTCATGGGCTGCGGCAGTCAGCGGATTTGTAGAAGGAGAGGATGGAATTACCCTGTTTGTACATGCAATTCCCTATAACTTCTACGCACTGCTTACGATCTTCATGATGGTGGCAATGGTTCTTATGAAAGTAGAATTCGGAACAATGGGTGTTCATGAGACAAATGCTTTAAAAGGTGATATCTACACAACACCTGCACGTCCTTATGCAAACGCGGCTGAAGATGAGAAAAGTAATCCGCGTGGCAAGGTGATCGATCTTCTGATCCCGATTGTAAGCCTTGTAATATGCTGCGTAATCGGTATGATCTATACAGGTGGTTTCTTTAGCGGAACTGATTTTGTAACTGCATTTTCACAGAGTGATGCATCTGTGGGACTGGTGCTTGGAAGCTTCTTCGGACTGGTTATCACGATTGTTTTATATCTGATACGTCGTGTTATGAATTTCAGAGACTGTATGGCGTGTATTCCGGACGGATTCAAGGCAATGGTACCTGCGATCCTGATCCTTACTTTTGCCTGGACATTGAAGGCCATGACAGACAGCCTTGGTGCATCTGTATTTGTATCTGCAATTGTTAAAAGCTCTGCAGGTGGGCTGATGAATTTCCTTCCTGCAATTATCTTTGTGATCGGGGCTGTTATCGCATTTGCGACAGGTACTTCATGGGGAACCTTTGGTATCCTGATCCCGATTGTTGTTAATGTATTCTCAGGAACAAATCATGAACTGATGATCATCTCTATTTCTGCATGTATGGCAGGTGCTGTATGTGGAGATCACTGTTCGCCGATTTCCGATACAACCATCATGGCATCAGCAGGTGCACAGTGTGAACATGTAAATCATGTCAGCACACAGCTTCCCTATGCAATGGTTGCAGCAGCAGTATCTTTCCTGACTTATATTATCGCAGGATTTGTACAGACAGCATGGATCGCACTTCCGGCAGGAATCATTCTTATGGCGATCACTCTGGTGATCATCCGATTAAAATTCGACGATCTGAAAATGTAAATAAAACCGGGCAGTCAGCACAATGCATGACTGCCCATAATTTTTGACTTGTAACAAAATAATGCATCTTTTGTAACAAAATAAAAAACTTTACTTTTTTCGGTAATTATGATAATATAGACCTTGTATTAAATAAATTATATAAATCCTTTGAAAATCAGATTTTCAAGATACGCGCCTGTAGCTCAGTGGATAGAGCAGTGGTTTCCGGTACCATGTGCGGGGGTTCGATTCCCTTCAGGCGTGCTGCCTGGGACGTATGTACAGTTCCGGTGCGTTGTATCACAGGAGTTATCAGAATCGGGAACTGTCAGAAATCGTATGGCGGCAGTGAACGGAGCAAACGGTAACTCATAAGGAGGACAAGAACTTGGATGATTTTAGAGAATGGTTATCAGATAATCTCCGGTATTTTATGCTGGGTGGAGCTATTCTGATAATTGTGGTTGTCCTGTTTTGCGGCATTCGTGCCTGTTCCGGAAGTAATAAGGGGAATTCCGGAGATGAACAGAAAACCACATCCGAAGACCAGGGAAATGTTCCTTCTTCTCCGATAAGTGAAGGGGAGTCTGACGAGAAGAAAGAAGACGCCAATCCCATGGAAACAGCAGATGCAGACGTTACTGCATTGATCACGAGCTATTATCAGGCTCTGGGGGAAAAAGATATTGCAACGCTGAAGACTCTGGAAGATGATTTCACACCGTCTGATGAGTCAAAAGTCACAAATTTGAAAGATTATATCGAAGGGTATGAAGTAGGCGATGTGTACACGAAGAAAGGTATGACAGATGATTCTTACGTGGTTTACGCCTGTTTCTCGTATATCTGTCAGGGCGTTGAGACCAAGGCCCCTGCACTGACTCAGTTCTATGTATATAAGAACAGCGAAGGAAACTGGATGATCAATAACGGAGCTTTACAGGATTCTGAGATTTCCGCATATATGGAAAAACAGTTATCAGACAGTGATGTTTCAGCTCTTATAAAGAAGGTGCAGAATGAACTGGATCAGGCACAGCAATCTGATCCGTCTCTTGAAGAATTCCTGAATGGTCTTGGGGAGGAAGCAGGTGTGTCAACAGAGGCAGAAGATGGCACGATGCTTACTGCTTCGGAGGAATGTAATGTACGCGCAGAAGCCAGCACAGATGCTGATATCCTTGGCGTGATCTCAGCAGGTGATCAGGTTCAGAAGACAGGTACTGATGGTGAATGGGTTCAGATCGACTACGACGGTCAGACCGGATACATCAGAGGAGATTTACTTGAATAAAATTGAATATGGAACGTAAAAAATACAGGCGGTTATCCTTGTGGTAACTGCCTGTATTTTTACGTTCCGTTTTTCTGACATTGTTTTTGTCAGCTTCTGCCGGAGATTTTGCTGTTCTTATTACTTTTCGCAACTTCCGCAAGGGACTTACTTGATTTGATTAAATTCACCGTATGTAACTCCTGTCGATAATTCTGTCTGATGCAGGGAAGCCAGTTCGTGCACTGTTACAAGCTGATAGCCTTCTTCGATAAGCTGCGGGATCAGGATCTCGGCTGCATCTACAGAGGTGCTGAAAATGTCATGCATCAGAATAATGGAACCATCTTTTACGTTATTCATGACTTCCTCAACCGTAGATTCCACATCCTGCGTTTTCCAGTCCAGAGTGTCAATGGACCACAGAATCATCGGGGTTCCCACAGTTGATTTTACCGTATCATTAACAGATCCATATGGCGGGCGGACCACCGAAGCTCCCTCACCTGTAAGATTTACAAGCTGTTCATCCACTCTTGCAATTTCTGAACTGATCTCATCCGAAGAAAGAGTCGCCAGATCCTTATGGTCATAAGTGTGGTTTCCAAGTTCACAGCCCAGTTTCTTCATGCGTTTTACTTCGTCCGGAAAACTGGCAATCTCAGTACCCACCATAAAGAAAGTTGCCTTTGCATTATTTTCTTCCAGACAGTCCATAAGACGGCCTGTAAAAGAGCTGGGACCATCATCAAAAGTAAGGGCAACCGACTTCTTTGCCGTAGATGTACCGGACTTGTCAGAGGTAGCTGACTTATCTGAAGATTTCTTCTTCGAGGATTTTTTCTTTGGCGTATAACCTTTCAGAGAACCATCTGTATCCAGTTCATAAGTTTTCTTATCTATTATCACAGTCCCTGTCTGCAGAATACCATCCATATCAAAATAATACCGCTTCTTTCCGATATCTGTCCAGCCTGTCTGCATAATACCGGTCTCATCCATATAGTACTGTTTCCCGTCTGTATCTGTGAACCATCCTGTGTATGGCTTATCATCTACCAAAAACATCCAGTTACTTCCACTGGAAGCCCAGCTGCCCTCTGATGCCTCAGGCGAGATATCAGTGCTTAATGCAGGACCGCCCGTAGAAGCTTCAGATGAATCTGAAGAAGTGCGTCCAAACAGTTTCCCGGAAGAAGAATCCGTAAAATTATCATTGCTATCAGTCAATGTTTCCTCAGAAGTAAACTCCGCAGAATCCTGATCTTCTGACACGAAAGCTCCGGCATCGCTGATGGCATCTGCCTGTGAAGTCACAGCGGAAGAACGGGTGAAAATTCCTCCAAGTATCAGACACAGAATAACAGAAAGTGCGATCAGCCACCGGTTTGTACGTGGTAAATGATCTGACATGAAAGCCTCCTTTTTGATAAAATCAGTGACAAAAAAGATATCCTGTCATTCGATATCATACAATAAAATCTGACAAAATACAAGGCGATTCCCCATTCCTGCCCTTTTGAAAAAAATTCCAGAAAAATTTCATCGTTGATAAGATGTACAAAAAATTATATAATAGAACAATGGACGAAAAAATCAGAATAAACAAATATTTAAGCGAGGCAGGCATATGCTCCAGACGGGAAGCCGACCGGATGATCGAAGAGGGAAGGATTACGGTAAACGGAAAAAAAGCAGAAAGCGGTCAGAAAGTCAGCCTGGAAGATGAGGTCTGTGCAGACAATATACCTGTCCATAAAAATGAAAAAAAAGTACTGCTTCTTTTTAACAAACCCAGAGGGATCGTGTGCAGTACAAAGCAGCAGTTTGATGAGACGACGGTAACAGATTATCTGGATTATCCTCTGCGTGTTTATCCTGTGGGCAGACTGGATAAAGAATCACAGGGCCTTCTCCTTCTGACAAATGAAGGAGATCTGGTCAATAAGATCATGCGCGCCGGAAACTATCATGAGAAAGAATATTTTGTGACAGTGAATAAGCCGGTGGACAGTGAATTTGTCCGAAGGATGAGCAAGGGAGTCCCTGTTCTTGATACGGTGACCAGACCATGCAGAGTGGTGCAGACAGGAGAATGCAGTTTTCGGATCATTCTGACACAGGGACTGAACCGGCAGATCCGCAGAATGTGCCGGTATCTGGGATATGAGGTACAGAAGCTGAAAAGGATCAGGATCATGAATCTGACTCTGGACGGGATCAGAGAAGGCGAATACAGAGAGATCACAGCACAGGAATGGGAAGAACTGAACCATTTACTGGAATCTTCCACAAGTGAAACAGTGATCAGAACAGGAGAACAGAATGGAAACAGCAGCGATCATGCGAATGAAAGAGCTGGTGCAAAAGCTGGACAGGGCAGCAAAGGCGTATTACCAGCAGGATACAGAGATCATAAGCAACAGAGAGTACGATCAGATGTACGACGAGCTTCAGGCTCTGGAGAAAGAGACAGGCACTGTTCTGGCAAACAGCCCAACCGTAAGCGTAGGGTACGAGGCAGTTGACCAGCTTCCAAAAGAAGAACACGAATCCCCCATGCTGTCTCTGGACAAGACTAAGGACAGAGAAGTTCTGAGGGAATTTATCGGGGAACACAAAACGCTTCTGTCATGGAAGCTGGACGGACTGACGATCGTTCTTACCTACGAGAATGGAGGACTTGCCAAAGCAGTTACACGTGGAAACGGTGTGACAGGAGAGGTTGTCACCAATAATGCCAGAGTATTTAAGAACGTTCCTCTTAAAATCCCGTATCAGGGAAGACTGGTGTTGCGTGGGGAAGCGATCATTACTTATTCGGACTTTGAACGGATCAATGAATCCATAGAAGACGTTGATGCGAAATACAAGAATCCGAGAAACTTATGCAGCGGTTCTGTCCGCCAGTTAAACAATGAGATCACAGCCCGCAGGAATGTGCGTTTCTACGCATTTACGCTGGTAAGCGCCGACGGGGTTGATTTCCATAATTCAAGAGCCCGGCAGTTTGAATGGCTGAAAGAACAGGGATTTGATGTAGTGGAATACAGGACAGTCACAGCTTCAACGCTGGATGAAGCCATGGAATATTTTTCAACTGCGATCACTGAGAATGATTTTCCGTCGGACGGACTGGTTGCTCTTTATGATGATATTGCATACGGAGATTCCCTTGGAAGAACAGCGAAATTTCCCAGAAATGCTTTTGCATTCAAATGGGCAGATGAGATCAGAGAAACCCATCTTCTGGAGATCGAATGGAGCCCGTCAAGAACAGGGCTGATCAATCCGGTGGCTGTTTTTGAACCGGTTGAGCTGGAGGGAACCACTGTGAGCCGCGCCAGCGTACACAATGTGAGCATTCTAAAAGAATTGCAGCTTGGTATCGGGGATACGATCACTGTATATAAAGCAAATATGATCATTCCGCAGATTGCAGAAAACCTCACACGCAGCAGTAAACTGGAAATTCCGGATACTTGCCCTGCATGTGGCCATGGAACACAGATACAGAAGGTAAATGATGTGGAGGCACTTTACTGTACAAATCCTGACTGTGCCGCAAAGAAGATCAAATCCTTTGCACTTTTTGCAAGCAGGGATGCCATGAACATTGACGGACTGTCAGAAGCAACACTGGAGAAATTCATTGCAAGAGGCTTTATTCATGATTTCGGAGATATTTTTGAGATTGGGAAGCATCGTGATGAGATCGTGGAGATGGACGGATTCGGGGAGAAATCCTTTGAGAACCTGATGACCAGCCTTGATAAAGCTAAGGAGACTACTCTTGCGAAGGTGATCTACAGCCTTGGAATCGCCAATATCGGTCTTGCCAATGCAAAAGTGATCTGCAGGCATTTTGATGATGATCTGGAGAAGATCCGTCATGCAGATAAAGAGGAGATCAGCTCTATTGATACCATCGGACCGGTAATTGCCGGAAGTCTGACTGATTATTTTTCAAACGAGGATAATAACAGAAAACTGGATCATCTGATGAGCCATCTGACTGTTAAGAAAGAAGAAAAGACAGGTGAGCAGATTTTCCGGAACATGAATTTCGTTATCACAGGAAGTGTGGAGCACTTTGCAAACAGAGCACAGGCAAAGGAATTTATTGAGTCTCTGGGAGGCAAGGTGACCGGATCAGTAACATCGAAGACGAACTACCTGATCAATAATGACACAACTTCCAATTCTTCAAAGAATAAAAAAGCCAAAGAACTGGGAATTCCGATCCTTTCTGAAGAAGATTTCCTGAAGATGGCACAACAATAAAATAATAAGAACAGGAGATAAGATAATGCCAATTAAAATACAGAGCGATCTGCCCGTAAAAGAGATTCTGGAAAAAGAAAATATTTTCGTGATGGATGAGTCACGTGCATCCCATCAGGATATCCGCCCCATTCAGATCCTCATTCTGAACCTGATGCCTCTGAAAGAGGAGACAGAGCTTCAGCTTCTGCGTTCCCTTTCCAACACACCGCTGCAGGTAGATGTCACCTTTATGGCAGTACAGAGCCATGAAGCGAAGAATACATCTGTGAGTCATCTGAATAAATTTTATCAGACATTTCCGGAACTGAAAAATAACAAATATGATGGAATGATCATCACAGGTGCTCCTGTAGAGCAGATGGAATTCGAAGAGGTAGACTACTGGAAGGAACTGGTAGAGATCATGGACTGGACAAACACCCATGTTACCTCCACCATTTATCTGTGCTGGGCTGCACAGGCAGGACTCTACCACCACTATGGACTGAAAAAACGCAAACTTGATAAGAAGATGTTTGGTCTTTTCTGGCATAAAGTGATGAACCGTAAGATTCCGCTGGTACGCGGATTCGACGATATGTTCCTTGCACCTCATTCCAGACATACGGAAGTTCCCATCGAGGATATCCATAACTGTAAAGAGCTGACAGTGCTTGCTGAATCCGATGAAGCAGGGCTTTTCCTTGCAATGGCAGACGGCGGCCGCAAGATCTTTGTAATGGGACATCCGGAATATGATCGTGTGACTCTTGACGGTGAGTACAAACGTGATGTCAGCAAAAACCTGCCCATCGAAATCCCGGAGAATTATTACAAAGACAACAACCCGGAAAACAGACCGCTCCTTATGTGGAGAGCACATGCGAACAACCTGTATACAAACTGGCTGAATTACTATGTCTACCAGTCAACTCCGTTCGACCTGTATGGAACACCGGATTTCAGCGAGATCTAAAGGGTTTGCGAGAAGTTCAATTTCACTATCTTACCGTATTTTTACGCATCTTTATGAAAAATGGTGTCAAACCTGTGAGAAAATGGTGTCAAACCTGTGAGAAAATGGTGTCAAAACTGAACAGTAACCGGATATCTATATTCGTTTTGTCAGAATCAAAAACAGGTTGCTGAACAGACATAACCTATATTATAATGTACATATAACCAAACTCACTTGGAGGTGATAATATGCCATTACTTGAAGAGGAATATAGAAAAGAAGAGAAGATTAATGGTGTAATCTATGATATGTCACCATCACCAAATTATCAGCATGGGCTTGTAGATGGTAATATTTATCGAATCATATCAACTGGTTTACAGGGAACACTGTGTTTAGCATTCATGGAGAATCTGGATTATAAATATCATGCACAGGAGAATAATGATTATGTGATACCAGATGTGATGATTATATGTGACCGTAAGCATTTGAAAGGTGGTTCCTATACTGGTACACCCAGATTTATTGTGGAAACTCTTAGCCCGGCAACAGCATTAAGAGATATGACTGTGAAGAAAGAAATTTACCAGGCAGCAGGTGTAGAAGAGTATTGGATCATCTCACCGAAAGAAAGAGCAGTACAGATTTATTATCTTGAGGATGGTAAATATGATTTGAAGTATAGCTATATCTTGCAGGATGATCCAGAAGAAGAACATTATAATGCAGATACAGTGGTGACACTGAAAGATTTTCCGAAAATCTCCATGACATTGGCAGAGATGTTTGAGAATGTAGAATAATATGAGCAGCATGAAAGCCCTCGGGAGTTAATCCTGGGGGGCTTTTGGTATAGCCAAATCCGTTGAAGTATGTTATTATATGCATCAGTTCTCAGAATCGGGAATATTCAGCTGAGATAAGAAAGGACACAACAATCATATGAACATAGGAAATATCATGAAGATCACAGGCGCATGGAACACCTTTAAGAGCAATCATCCCAAGTTCCCGGCATTCTGTCAGGCAGTTTCACGCAAAGGACTTAAAGAAGGAAGCATTATTGAAATTGCGATCACCACTCCTGAGGGAGAGAAGATAGAGACAAACCTGAAAGTAAAGGACAGTGACCTGGAATTACTGAAACAGTTGTCTGACCTGAAAATGTGAAAAAGTTTACAAAAATTTTATTTGAATAACAGGTATAAATCTGCTATAGTATTCTATGTTGGTTAAGTTGATTATTATTCGTTCCCATATATAAGAATGATAGGTTCTCAAAAGAAAGAAGAGGAAGAAAATTGCGTAAAAAATCACATATTTTATTAGCAAGATACCTTGCGGATCAGATGCAGACCACAGCAAGCCTGCAGTCTCACAGAAAGGCTTTCTGCCTGGGCAGCATTCTGCCGGATATCAAACCGTCCTTTATCACCAGAAGACACGAGTTCTACGGAACATTTGAAGATGTCAAGAACCGGATGAAAGAACTGGCAGATATCAGACCGGATGAGAGTAACCAGAGAGTTTACTGGCGGCGGTTCGGCGAAGTGATCCACTATATGGCGGATTATTTTACCTTTCCTCATAATAAAACATATACAGGAAGCTTCAGCCAGCATAATCATTATGAGAAAGTACTTAAGAACAGACTGAAAGAATGTATACAGCAGGGAGAAGCATATGCATATCTGGAACCGGCCATCCGCTTCGCAGATTTCTCCACCCTGATCGATTATATCGAAGCTACTCATGAGAAATACCTCAACAAGCTCCGCAGCGTGGAAGAGGATATCCGCTTTATCCTGAATATGTGTTTTCAGGTAGTGCAGGGACTGATACAGATCTGCATTGGTAATAAGAACTTTGCAGGAGCCATTCAGGCAGCCTGACAGAGATACGCTAAGAATACAGGAAGGCTGTGTGGAAATCATATCCGCACAGCCTTCCTGCATTCTGAAATATATCTTTCTCACTGCTTGAGTCGGTTAAAATGTGACAAAAAAATGAATTTTGGTCAAATCTGGAATTTACCTGCCCTGAGCTGTTGATTTCAAAAAATGATTATGCTAGAATAAAACAGGTTAATATTTCGGGATAATTCACTTATGAAATAACATAATAATGTGAAAAGTAATTTAGACAGTATGCCCTTATAAACAGGGGGTAAGGACATGCTCACAGTAAGAAGGGAGCAATTTAGATATATGAAAAACAAGTATCTTACCAGATTCTTATGTCTGACATTGATGTCAGGAATGGTATTATCCGGTCCTGCGTCCGTACTTGCAGCAGAGGATACTGCTGCGTATACAGCAGACGGTTCTGATTTCAGCGATTCCGGTGATTTTGATTCAGGATCAGAGGATCCGGCGCCGGCAGATCCGACTCCTGCAGAGCCAACACCTGCGCCGGTAGATCCGACACCTGCAGACCCCACACCTGCACCGGTAGATCCGACACCAACAGATCCGACACCAACACCTGCACCGGCAGATCCGACTCCGACACCAACAGATCCGACTCCGACACCTGCGAATCCTACACCAACACCGTCTTCACAGATTACGAAGGCAGCCCAGGATGTGATCGACAGAATCAAAGAGTTGAACGCACAGACCATCACGCTGGAGAAGAAAGCCACTGTTCAGAGCATCCGCACTGCATATAATGCCTTGTCTGATACAGAGAAGGCACAGGTTTCTAATTATAATCTGCTGGTTCAGGCAGAAGCGACTATTGCTCAGCTGGAAGCGCAGAAGAACAATGCGAATACGAATAATCCATTTACGAGTAATACCAGTGCTGCACAGACCGGAACTCCGGTATATTATGCGTCCAATATCCACGCAGGTAAGGATTTCTATCTGGACAGCCTGAAGAATAACTACAATCTGACCTTCTCAGATGATTTCGCTTCTGTTATGGATGAGATCGAGAAGGAATATAAAGAGAAGAACAAAGTGGCAGATGCCAGCGATGTAAACGGCAGCAAGACCACCACATCTGCAGACAGTCTTCTGGTAAGAAACTGGCAGGATATCCTTGCAGTCTATGTATATCAGCAGAGCCAGGATGGAAAAACAGAATTTACCCTGGATTCTTCCTGCAAGAAAGACCTTGCGAAAATCTTTGCAGAGATGAACCCGATCGTAAGGGACAAGCAGGATATCACTCACGTTACATACGCTAATCGTAAAATCAACTACTATATTAAGAAAAATAAAATCGCAAAAAAGGATCGTACGATCCTTAAGAAATATGTGGAGACAGACTGCAAACTCCTCTGCGCGGTAGTAACAGCTGCCAACGGTTTTGTCCGCGAGAGCGTAGGAGATGATGTTTCCGAGGAAAGAGTAAATGTTATCTCCGCAGCCTATTCACTGGTTGGTAAAGTCGGTTACTTCTGGGGCGGCAAATCCACAGTGATCGGTGAAGATCCAGGTTGGGGAACCAGCGAGAAGGTATCAGCCGAGGGAAGCAAGAGCACCGGAACCATCCGCGCATACGGACTGGACTGCAGTGGTTTTGTCACCTGGGCCGTGATCAACGGATATCAGGATAAAGCAATGCAGGGAGCTGTAGGCGACGGAACTTCCGATCAGTGGGAGAAAGCAAACGTGGTAACTGAGGCAGATGCACAGCCCGGAGATCTGGTGTTCCAGAAAGGACCGGAAGCAGGAAGCGATAATCATGTAGGTATTCTCTGCGGTAAAACAGACGCAGGTGACTGGATCGCAGTACACTGCTCCTCCGGCAAGAATGGAGTAACAGTAGGCGAAGCATACAGTGCAAGCTTCCGTTACATCCGCCAGCCATCCTTCTACCCGACACAGGAACAGGTTCAGGAAATGCAGAGCAGCAGTACGGTAACAACAGGTGATGCAGCAGCTTCCACAGGAACAGATATCTTTTCTGCAAATGTGACAGTAAGCAATACTCTGCAGGATGCGATGAAGTCAAATACTTCCGACTCAACAGGATTCACAACATCAGGATCCACTGAGAAGACTTCCATCCTTCCGGATAAGATTGATCTGTCAAAAGAGAAAGTCGCTGTATTTAAGGCAAAATAAAATGGATAAAAGAAGGGAGAAAGTCATACAAAAAAGTCTGGCTATCCCTTCTTTTTTCGTGTGTAAACTTTTTTATCTGTTAACTTAAACGCTCAAGCAAAAACTGACGAATTTGCTTATTGGTCTGCGGAATATGCTTCAAAAACGAAAAAAATATTCGAAAATATGGAAACAAAAATTGACAAAGTGTACGAAATATGTTAACTTTAAATCAATAATATAATGTCAGATAAAAAAAGGAGAAATTCCTTCTTTTTTGTTGCTGATATTACAGTAAAATCTGAAGATGAAACACCAACAGATGATTTGTTCTGTAAACAGTGAACACACTGTTGTGTTCGGAAAAGAGATACACAGATGGCATTAAGACGTGAGAGAATGAGGCTTGGTGACATGCTCATCAGGCAGAATGTACTGACTGAAGATGAATTAAAGAAAGCCCTGGAATTGCAGAAGGGAAGCGGCAAGAAGATCGGTGAAGTTTTGGTAGATAATGGCTTTATCACTGAGGATATGATCGTTCGTGCCCTCCAGATGCAGCTGGGGCTTAAAGTCGTTCAGCTGACAGGCGTGACGATCCCGAAAGAAGTCAGAAATCTGGTCAGCGTGGACCTTCTCAAGAAATATACCTGCATTCCATTTGAACTGGATCCCTACAACGCAAATATCCTTCATCTGGCAATGGCAGATCCGATGGATATGGCTGCAATCGATGACATCTCTATCGTGACAAACCTGCAGATAGAGCCTTACATTGCTACAACCAGAGATATTCTTGCGGCAATCGACAGATGCTACGGCGCATCAGAGACACTGGATGCAGCCAGACGATTTACTCAGGAGAGAGCACAGCTTCGTGGAGGAGCAGCAGACGACGATACAGACACAGACGTAAGTGATGCACCTATTGTACAGCTGGTGCGTTCCCTTATTGAACAGGCGATCCGCCAGAGGGCCAGTGATATCCATATCGAAGCTCTGGAGAACAAAGTCCGCATCCGTTACAGGATCGACGGTGCACTCTATGAGCGTATGGTATATGATAACAGCCTTCTTCCTGCGATTTCCACCCGTATCAAGATCCTTGGAGGCATGGATATCTCAGAGAAAAGGAAACCTCAGGACGGACGTATGTCCATTATGGTAGACAGACAGGATTATGATATCCGAATTTCCTCTCTGCCTACTGTACACGGAGAGAAGATCGTAATGCGACTCTCTTCAAAACTGAACCTGACACGTAACAAGAAAGATCTGGGACTTCCACCCGATGAGATGGAACGTTTCAACCATATGCTGGCTAGTCCTTTCGGGATCATTCTTGTAACAGGACCTACAGGAAGCGGTAAATCCACTACCCTGTATACCGCATTAAGCGAATTAAATAAAGAAGCAGTCAATATCGTAACAGTAGAGGATCCTGTAGAGGCAGATATTGAGGGTATCAATCAGGTACAGGTCAACAATAAGGTAGACCTGAATTTTGCGTCAGCCCTTCGTTCTATTCTCCGTCAGGACCCGGACATTATTATGATCGGTGAGATTCGAGACAGGGAGACTGCTGCTATTGCAGTACAGGCATCCATAACAGGACATCTGGTTGTTTCTACATTGCATACAAATAATGCAGTAGGTACTCTGAACCGTATGGCGGACATGGGAGTGGAGAGATATCTGATCGCAGATTCTGTTGTAGGAGTTATCGCTCAGCGCCTTGTGCGTAAGCTGTGCAGCCATTGCAAGAAGATGCGCCCTGCAACCTCTGAGGAGAAGAGAATTCTGAGAATGAATACACAGGAGGAAGTAAATGTCTACGAACCCTGTGGCTGTGATTTCTGCAGCCATACAGGATATTACGGGCGTATCGGTGTGTTCGAAATCATGGAGGTCAATGACGAGATCCGTGATCTGATTGCAGAGAATGGCACAACAGAGGAACTGGAACGTGCAGCCAGAAACAGCGGTATGCGCACACTGAGAGAGAATGGTATCAACTATGTGCTGAACGGTACCACCTCTGTGGAAGAGATGCTTAAGGCATCTTATGAATGATTGAGACTTATAGATTATTAATTTTACGACTATAATATAGAAGGAATTCCTGCGGAACCGGAGTTCTCCGGAGATTCTCAGGGAGTTACGAGGCAGATTAGGAAATATGTATAATTTAGACGAAATACTGATACAGTCAGTGAAGGTAAAGGCTTCCGATATCCATCTGACAACCGGTCGGCCGCCAAGCTACAGGATCGATGGCGTACTGACCCCCATAGAGGGAGAACGCCTTACCCCGCAGATGCTTGAAGACATTCTCATGCCCCTGATGGATGTCCGTCACAGAGAAGAATTACAGAACAATGGACAGACGGACTTCGCATATGCCATCTCAGGTGTGGGACGTTTTCGCGTAAATGTGTTTAAACAGAGAGGAACACTTGCTTCCGTTATGCGAAGCCTTCCTTTCAATATCCCGGAACCTGAGGAGCTTGGTATTCCTGCAGAGGTAGTGGAGATGACCACGCGGAAAAGAGGTCTTATTTTGGTAACAGGGCCGACAGGAAGCGGGAAATCAACTACATTGGCTTCATTGATCCATGTGATTAACAGGACGTATCCGTATCATATCATTACGCTGGAGGACCCGATTGAATATCTGCACAGACATGATAAATCAATCGTAAACCAGAGAGAGATCGGAAGCGACTCAACAAATTATGCGCAGGCGTTAAGGGCTGCACTTCGAGAGGATCCGGATGTTATCCTGGTAGGAGAGATGCGAGATCTGGAAACGATTTCTACTGCGATCACTGCGGCGGAGACCGGACATTTGGTATTTTCTACTTTGCATACGATTGGAGCAGATAAGACCATCGACCGAATCATCGATGTATTCCCTCCAAATCAGCAGCAGCAGATTCGTATCCAGCTTGCTTCGGTGTTGGAGTGTGTGGTATCACAGCAGCTTCTTAAGAAAGCAGACGGAAGCGGCCGTGTGGCGGCACTGGAAGTACTTTTTGCAAATAATGCGGTGCGGAATCTGATTCGTGAGAGTAAGACCTACCAGATCGCATCTATTATGCAGACCAATAAAAGAGCTGGTATGCAGACAATGGATGATGCGCTGTATGACTTATATATGAGAAAGCTTATCGATGCGGATAATGCAGTGACTTATGCGCAGGATCCGGTGAGCATGAATAAAAAAGTCAACTTTGATTTCTAACAGAAAAAGAATCTGGCGGACGACCTGAGTTTGACTGGACAGAAAGAAGTGATAAGATGCCAGGTTTTACCTACGTGGCAGTAGATAAGAAGGGAAAAGAGAAGAGAGGAAATATCGACGCGGACTCCAGGGAGAAAGTCGTAGAGATTCTGAAAAACGACGGGTTTATTCCTGTTTCTATCAAGGAACAGGGTGCTTTGAATAAAGAGATTGATTTCTCCATAGGTAAGAAAGTAAAGCCCAGAGACTTAAGTGTATTCTGCCGTCAGTTCGTCAGTATCACGCAGGCGGGTGTTCCTATGAAGGAAGCCTTGCAGATGCTTTCAGAGCAGACAGAGAATAAATGGCTCAAGCGTGCGATTTCTGAAGTTTTGCTTAGTGTGGAAAAAGGTAATACACTGGCGGATTCCATGAGAGGCCAGCAGGATGTATTTCCGCCGATGCTCATCAATATGGTAGAAGCTGGTGAGAACTCGGGTAGTCTGGAGATGGCCTTCACGCGAATGGCAGTACAGTTTGAGAAGGAAGCCAAGCTGAAAGCTACTATTAAGAAGGCTACGATTTATCCGATTATTCTGGTTATTGCGGCAATCGGTGTTGTGGCGGTAATGATGTTATTCGTTATCCCGATTTTCATTGATATGTTCGCTGATCTGGATGTGGAGATGCCGGCGATCACGATGTGGGTTATGAATACCAGTAAATGGGTGACTGCGAACTGGTATATTATTCTGGCAGTAATCATTCTGGTGGTTGTGGCGTATAAGCTGATTTACAGGACAGAACAGGGCAGACTTACGATTGATAAGATTAAGATGAAGATGCCGTTGTTTGGTAAGTTGACTGTGAAGACTGCGTGTGCGCAGTTTGCCAGGACGATGAGTACGTTGTTGTCGTCTGGTATTTCTACGATTGATGCACTGGAGACTGTGGCGAAGATTGTTAATAATATTCATTATACAAATGCGCTGATGAAAGCCAGAGAGGAAGTTATGAAAGGTATTCCGCTCTCGGAGCCGCTGGTGACTTCGGGGATCTTTCCACCGATGGTTTGTCATATGACGGGGATTGGTGAGGAGACCGGTAATATCGAGGATATGCTGGAGAAGCTGGCGGATTATTATGATGAAGAGGTGGAGATGACTACGCAGAGTGTATTGGCGGCTATGGAACCGTTGATTATTGTGTTTATAGCGCTTGTGGTTGGTACGCTGGTTATCGCGGTTATTTCGCCGATTAAGGCTATGTATAATGGACTTGATAATCTGTAATAAAAGTCCCTGATTGCGGCGATGTGACCGTTGTGCTTGCGCATAAGGGCATATTGACCTAAGACGGGCTAGCCCTCATGAGCAGGTAGCGTAGCGGATTGCGGATGTGGACGGCGATTATGGAGTGACGTAGTTACGGAATAATCGACTTTTATGGACATACACGCGATTGGGAACCGCGTTAAAAGTTTCCGAATTGTTTGGGATGTTTCATGGCTAGCATAGGGGCTGTGTTCATCATAGAATCATGTAAATGTCGTGTTTTCTTTGAATGACATGGAAGGGGGCGCATGGAAAAAACGAGATTTAAATGATTAATGGATAGAAAGAAAATTTTAAGATATTGTCGGGTGGACGCTCCGAAATGTAAATAGATTTATCTACGGCTTCGGAGCCAGTCATGCTAGGCATTCTAAAATCTGCTAAAAGCATTTCGCGAAAACCTCAGGACTCGCTTTGCTCAGATAGTGAGTTTTTTCGCGGAATAACGCAGATTTCCGAATACCAAGTATGACTAAGACTCCTGTAGATGTAGATAAATCTATTTACATTTCGGAGCTGGTATGACGATAATGTGTAACAATAAAAGATTTTCTTGATCCTGACAAATTTGTAACAGGAAAACTAAATAACGAGTTTATAAACATAACTCCCTCCCTCCTGGAAAAGAGATTTTTACAGGGGGGGGGGTGGAGAGCCTGTAGTGGGTTCTCGCTCGTTGAATCAATCATCGGATAGTGACATTCGTGATGAAAGCAACAGGAGAGTTATGTATTCATCGAAAAGTTGAATATGTTATCTGGCATATATGATGCTGCTCTTGTATCTTTCGACACGATATGACTCTATCCGGATTGAAGTGAAATTAATTATTTTGAAGGAGAATGAGTTATGTTTAAATTTCCGAAAGACAGAAAAAAGAAAGATAACAAGGGATTTACTCTTGTTGAGTTAGTAATCGTAGTTGCTATCCTTGCAATTTTAGTTGGATTACTTGCACCACAGTATACTAAATATGTTGAAAAATCAAGAAAATCTGCTGACGCAAGTAATCTTGAAAATATGGTTAAGGCAGTAGAAATTGCAGCTGCAGATGCTAGTGAGAGTATTCCAGCTGGTGAGTATACAATAAAAATTACTCAAAAAGCAGCTGAAAATTCAACAGGAACAGTTGTTACAGAGAAAAGTAATAAATCCACAGAAGCAGTAGATAAAGCTTTAAAAGAGTTTATAAATGATACATATACATCTACAGTAACTAAATCTAAAAAATGGTCAGAAGCAGGAGGAAACGCAGATGGAAGCATAAGTGCTACAATTACTGTTGATCCTAATGGTGCAACAAAAGTAGTTTATGTTCCAACCACAATAAAAGATTTAAGTTCTCAGAAGTAGATTTAATTTTTCGATGAATGCATAATAATCCGTTGTATGTTGTGTATGAGCGATGTTGCTATCTCGATATAACGAAAGTTAAGGAGAGATAGTAATATGTTAAAATTATTTAACAGAAAGAAAAAAGATAACAAAGGTTTTACATTAGTAGAACTTGTAATTGTAGTTGCTATTCTTGCAATTTTGGTCGGTATTCTTGCACCACAGTATACAAAGTATGTTGAAAAATCAAGACAGTCTGCAGACGTAAGTAATCTTGAAAATATTGTTAAGGGATTTAAAGTTGCAGCAGCAGATACCGATTATAATATTATTCCGAATGGAACAACTAGTGCAGTATTTACAATAAAAATGGAAGCTTCTGGCACAACTATTACTGCAACAGGTGCTCCAACAAAAGGAACTAATGACACTAATTTATATTGGCAAGATGCAATAAAAGAATATACAGGATATGATTTTCCTTCAAAGGTTGAAGATTTGAAACTTAAATCAAAAAAATGGCGTACTACACCTGCACAGGGATCTACAGCAGAGACTGCTATTGAAGCAACAGTTACTGTTAAATCGGATGGATCAGTTACTGTTGAATATAATCCTGCAAGTGTGAAAGACGGTACAGCAGGTCCTACGGCATAATAAATATTTATTATTGGAAAGGAAATACCCCTATGCTCTTTTTCCTAGACGCAATCCCCTACATAATAATTTTCATATTCGGAATCACCATCGGCAGTTTCCTGAATGTCTGCATCTATCGAATCCCTCACGGGGAGTCGATTGTGACGGCCCCTTCGCATTGTATGACTTGCGGGAGGAAGCTTCGGTGGTATGATATGGTTCCGGTTTTTAGCTGGTTGGTTTTAGGGGGTAAGTGTCGTAACTGTAAATCGAAAATTTCAGTTCAGTATCCGATCATAGAGGGTGTCAATGGCATCCTCTATGTGGTGATATGTGTGGTGAATGGACTGGTTTGGAACAGTGTGGTTTACTGCTTTATGGCGTCGGCTCTTCTGGTTTTGAGTGTGATTGACTGGCGGACGTATGAGATTCCGTTTTGTCTGAATGTATTTTTGTTTGTCCTTGGTGTGGCGGCTGTGGTGCTTGACAGGGGGAATCTGGTGGATCATTTGATTGGAATGGTTTGTGTCAGTGGTTTGCTGGAGGTGCTTTATCTGGTGAGTGGCGGCAGAGCAATTGGCGGGGGAGACATTAAGCTGATGTTTGCCTGCGGGCTGATTCTTGGATGGGAGCGGATTATTCTGGCTTTTCTTCTGGGATGTGTTATTGGCTCAGTGGTTCATACTGTAAGAATCAAGGTGAGCAAGGCGGGACGTATGCTTGCTATGGGTCCTTATCTGTCGGCTGGTGTTTTGCTGGCGGCTTTGTGGGGAAATGCATGGATTAACTGGTATTTGTCATTACTTGGACTGTGATTTTTATGACTGTCTGCCGACATTATTCTGTAAGGTGTTTGTCGGGGAGGCAGAGAAACAGAAATATCTTTAACTGGAAATCGAAAGATTTTTTCAGTTAGAAAAATGTGTTTCAGTTAATAAGAGTAAGTGGTCAGAGTGGATTGAAAAATATCTGCCTGAACTGAAATGTATTTTTCTAACTGAAAAGTTGCCGGGCATATGGTCACGGTAATCTGAAAGTATACGGAGGAACGCACAATGGCGAAAATTTTAAGCATAGAAGTTGAGGCATCTCAGGTCAGAGTTGCGGAAATCGAGGTACGTGGTAAGAAGGGCAGAATTTATAACTGTTTCTGTATCCCGGCGCCTCAGGGAGCGGTGGAGGATGGTCAGATCCGTGATACGAAGAGTCTGGGAGAAGTGCTGAAGGAAGAACTTTCCCAGAGAAAGATTAAAACAAAGAAGGTTTATTTTGCGACGGGTTCTACGAGGATTGCGAGCAGGGAGGTTCGTATCCCGTTTGTTAAGGCGAACAGGATTCAGAGTATCATTGAGGCAAATGCTACGGATTATTTTCCGATTGATGTCAGTAAGTATGTTCTTTCTTACAGTGTAATTGATGTGGAGTCTCAGAAGGCTGAGGGTGAGAAAGAGGAGACGAAGCAGTATCATCTGATGGTTTATGCGGCACCGAAAGCTATTTCTGCGGCTTATGCAGAGTTTGCAGAGAATGCAGGACTGACGATGACCGGGATTACTTATACTGGTGACAGTATTTATCATTCTGTCAGAGGAGAATACGCCAAGGGTACACATATTCTGGTAAAGATTGAATTGAAAGGTACAAGCATTACGATTATTCGTGATGGAGAGCTCGCTTTGCAACGTAATATTAATTATGGTGTGGATAGTGCAGTTGAGACTGTGAGGGCTTTTCCGGAGTTTGGTGACAGATTGGATGTAAATGAGGCTCTGGAGGTGCTTTGCAGCAGAAAATGTATCAATTCTGCTCTTGATATGGAACCTGCAGAGGAGGCGGTTTCTGATGAAGCGAGGATGATGGAGACTGCCAGGGCGGAAGTAACAGAGAGTCTGAGATATCTGATTGGAAATATTTCCCGTATCATGGACTATTTTATTTCACGCCATACCGATGCTATGTTTGAATCGATTGACTGCTGTGGACTTGGAGCAGAGGTAAAAGGGTTGATGCAGCTTCTTTCCAATGAACTTGGCCAACAGGTAAATGTGCTTGATAAGCTGGAGAATTTTGCCCTGCCTGTCAGCGCACAGGATGAGGACGCTTATCTGTATGCAGCGGTTCTGGCACCTGGTACATCAGGCGTAAACCTGATGGAGAAGATTAGTAGAAAGAAGAAAGAAAAGAAGGATACCTTAAGCGGTGCCATTATTATCTTTGCGGTTGGAACTGTGGCGGGCGTTGTTCTGACCGCTGCGGGATATGCAAACCGTATTTATCAGCAGCATGAGCAGGACCGGCTGAATCAGCGAATCACGGAAGAGAGTTCGATTGAGGATATTTATAATGCCTATAACAATGCGAAGTCTCAGTATGATAATTATGAAAATATGTATCAGTATACCAATACTCCGAATGAGGGACTTAAGAATTTCATTGAAGAGATGGAAGAGAAGATGCCATCAGACATTACAGTGGAGAGCTTTAGTTCAACCGGAACACAGGTTAGCTTTTCCATGCGTGTGACCAGTAAGTCAGCAGCGGCAAATGCCATTATGCAACTTCGGACTTTTGAGAGTCTGGCGACTGTGACGACTACTGGAATTGATGAATCAGAGGATGGAACTGTGTCATTGAGTGTACTTTGTACGTACTCAGATCCGGCACCGCTGGATACAAGCGCAGAATAAGGAGGCAGAAAAATCAAAATGGACATGAATATTTCTATGCGCGATAAAAAAATACTGCTGATGTTCTTGGGCGTAGGTATCTTTGCTGCCGGATATTTCTTCGGATATCGTCCGCAGATGGAGGAGGCTGAGAGTATTCAGGCTTCTAACGCACCTTTACAGGAACGATTAAATGATTTGATAAAACTGGCTGAGAATAAAGATTTCTATCTGGAAGAGACAGATTCTATCAATGCAAAGATTGACGAATATACATCAGAGTTTCCGGCAGATATCCGTTCAGAGGACGGAATTGTGCTTTCTATGAATATGGAAAGTTCTTTGGATATGGAGATTTCCAATGTAGGGCTCGGAACCAGGGAGTTTATTGCGGCTCTTGATGGAAGTACAGAGGACCCGTTGCTCAATATGCCTGATGAAACTTTGTCAGAGCAGGCAAATGCCCAGACACAGGAGCAGCTTGATGAGATCGAAGGTACGGATGTGCAGGGCGACAAGGAACGCCAGAACGCTTCGGATGAAGAGGTGGCGAATCTGAATCAGACGCTTGCGACTCCGGTGCTTTACCGCACACAGGACAGTATGCAGTTTACCGGTACGTATGCAAGCCTTAAGGATATGGTAGATTATCTCGCAGATCATAGTGGCAGAATGACACTTGACAATGTAAATGCTTCTTTTGACTCATCTACTGGTAATCTCACGGGAAGTATTACCGTAAATCTGTTCTCTATGGCAGGAACCGGTAAGACTTATACAGAGCCGGATGCAGGAAGTGTAGCATACGGAACTGACAATATCTTTGGAACTATCGAGTCAGGCAAGAGCAAGAAAAGTAAAAAGAGCAAGAAGAAAGCCGCAGATACAATAGACGCACAGAGTGCAGACGCTGCAACAGAACAGGCGGTTTCCGATACTGGTGCTGACGGCCAGAGCACTAACAGTCAGGAAGGAGAAAATATGCAGGATGCAGCAGCCCCTGCTGATAGCGCCGCACAGGCACAATAAGGAAAGTATGTTAGAGGGGAGAGATATAAGGCCCCTCTAACTGTGTTTTATGAGGAAAAGAGTATTTTGATTATAAATTATGACAGAAGAGAAGGGAGCATACAGTTGGACAGAAAAAAGAAAAAAAATTCAAACGCAGGTATGACACTGCTAGAAGTAATCATCGCAGTGAGTATTTTCTCAATATCTGCAATTGTGCTCCTGCAGAGCTTTGTGACTTCGAGCCGGATCAATAAGAAGTCTAATACATATCTGGAAGCTACCAGTACAGCACAGAATGTGATGGAGGAAATAAAAGCAAAGAGATTTCAGGAGGTCGCACTTGCGTTTAATTATCCAGTTGACCTTACTACTAATAGCAGCAGATTTACATTTCTGGACTCACAGCTTTCTGAAATTAAGGATAATACTCTGGAGATTAAAGAAATTGCCAAGGACGATGATGGGAATTATATAAACGTACGAAAATATAATAAAGCAGATGGTGATGATGATTCAAAAGTTACTGCATCCGTAATTTCTCATGATAGTGGAAAAACCTACAAGTTTAATGCAAATGACAGTGGAAAATATTATTATTCTATGTCTAATGTGAAGAATCTCAATGAAACTTTTGATGTGCTGGTTGAATTTGACGGGGGAGATGATACAGAATACAGAAAAAAAACGATTTCCAATAATGAATATGGAAAGAATGACTATCTGTCACCAAACATTGCGAAACTTGACACGAAAAAAAACGCGTTTCTTATTATGGAGAAAGACTGGTGTTCAAGAACAACAATAGAAGAACAAATGATTAAACCGCAACATGATGCAGCATGTAAAAAGTGGCAAGACGATCTTGATGCATGGAAAGAACAGAATACTTTCGAAGAGAGTTTAGAAGATGGGACTAAGAGATATCATCCTACAGCGGAAGAGATTTTGAATTATAAACAAGAAAATCCTGAACCATCAGAATTGGATTATGAAGATGTTTATGCACATACAAGGCGTATTTTGAAAATTAAGCTGGAAAAAAGTGGTGGCGGAGGTATTATTGTAAAAGCAAGATATATTTTATGTGCGTATGATTACACAAAGGCTAATGCCAAAGTATCTGAATATGCAACAATGTCGTTTTGCCCATGTGGAGGCGAGAGTGCAAATCTTAAAGATGGTGAAGAAAAGCGAGCTGACTGTTTCTGCACAGTATATAATGATTACACGACTTTTTACAGTTCTGAGAATGAAGATGATTTGCAGAACATATATATATTCTATTATCCAAATTATAATTCCCAGAATATTGTTAAGCCATTAGATGAAATATATTTTGATAATACAGATATTAAGGTAAAAGAAGGAAATTATCCGGTTAATCTTTATGTTACAAAACAGCGTGATGAGAAGAATAATGAGCCAACTTCAGCACAGGAAATGCAGTACAAAATGTCTCTTACTATACAGGAAAGTTCTACAAAACCATGGAGTGCGAATATGGGATTGTATAAGGCGTCCACCACATTGCTGACAAATCTTGATTATGATATCAGTAATATTAAGGAAATTCCGAAACGTATTAATGCAAATCAGATGAAGCTAACTTATACAGATACGAGTAACCATAAAACGTCCGGATATAGTGCCAAGAACATTTTGTCATATAATGGTCTTGATAACCGGCAGGCGGAAGACCGCATTTATAATGCCGTTGTAAAGGTATACAAGCAGGGAGCGGCACAAAATAATTTCCCGGAAAGGGATATGATTGTCAGTCTTGACGGGGCAAAAGAAAACTAACAGTCAGGAGGAATAAAGGTAAAATATGAATCAAATTTCAAAAAGAAAAAAGAATCAGGGTTTTTCCTTACTGACAGTAATTGTAGCTGTTGCATTTATTGGAATTCTGGGAATGCTCATTTTATACATTGCAATGGCGAATTTTCAAATGAAGATCACAGATTTAAAAGGAAAAGACAGCTTTTATACAGCAGAGAAAGCGCTGGAGGAAGTCAGGACAGGTTTGCAGGAGGATGTTGGAGAGGCAATGTCTACTGCGTATATCAAGGTCCTCGAGACTTATTCCCAAGACTCAGATGTGTCTTCTGCAGATGCTACACTGGACGAATTAAGGCAGGCAAGTTTCAAGGAGTTATTTGTTAAAGAGCTGACCGAACGTTTGAAAAAAGGGACAGATACTTCTCAGTATGACTTGCAAAAAATTAACGGGTATCTGGATCTTACAAATGAGACTGAATTTGACGATACCAAAGAGACGGTGATTGTTACAAATCCAACAGGCAAATCACCTTCTATGGTAAAAGATGTAAAAGATGGAATTCTTCTTAAGAATCTGAAGGCTATTTATGTAGATGCGCAGGGAAGGGCTTCGATTATTGAGACAGATATTCGTCTTGGTATTCCGAAAATTCAGTTTCCTACCCCATCTACACTTCCAGATTTGATGAATATGATTGTTGTTGCAAATAAGGGAATTGTATGTGAGGGGACAGACATTACTCAGGAGACAGTGATTCAGGGAAGTGTATATGCAGGTCTGCTGGAGGATAAACAGTCTGATCAGATGATAGCAGATGGCTCAGATAAGGTCAGCGTTGAAATTACACCTGGTGCAAAATTGTCTGTTTCATCAGGAGATAAATTTGTCTGCCAGGGAAATATCAATGTAGGCGACGGAGGCAGATTTTCCAGTGGCTCTATTGTATCTGTCTGGGCTCAGGGGATAAATCTTACATCCGCAACAGTTGAACTTTTGGGAAAAACTTATCTGGCAGATGACTTGACAGTAAATACTGGAAAGAACAGTAATGTGAAGATAGATGGAGAATATTATGGATTTGGCGCGGCGGATTCTGCTAAAACATCCAAAATGTATCATAATAATGACGATGAAGAGGGAGTCACACCTGTTTATGATTACGAGGGACGTTCAGATTCTTCATTAAGCAGTGCCATTGTTATTAATGGAAAGAATACAACAATGGACCTGTCAGGTGCACAGAGAATTATGCTTGCCGGAAAAAATTATATAGCAAGTACGAAAATTCCGTCTGAAAGAGGAAATAAATCAGATATCATGACAGGAGAGAGTCTTACTGTAAAGGGGACTCAGCTTGCATATCTGATACCTGCTGAATTGATTGGTGATGGAACACAGACAAATCCTATGACGTATGATCAGTATGTGACGCTAACAGCAAATGATAAAAAAATAGTGATTAATGACAGTGTTCCTGTGACTCAGTGGGGAAATCAGACGCTGAAACAGATAGGTGTAGATGAATCAAAACCCGTACAGGAAGTTTTTTATAATGATAATGCTGCCGGAGGAGGATTTGTATATTTTTATTTAAATTTCACAGACAGTACAAAAGCGGCTGCATTTATGCAGACATATTATGCTGTTGAGAATATAAAGACAAATATGGACGAGTACTTAAACTTTTATTTTGGTGAAAATGCCGGTGTAAAGGTAAATGATCCGCAGGCATATTTACGATATATTACGAATGGAAATGTTCTAAGTTCTGTTCCGGATGCTGATGGAAAGACACAGAACGGACATCTGTATGAGGCAACAGATACAAAGTCTGGAAAACTGCTTAGTGAGGAACAGGTGAAATACCAAAATATGTGGTATACCTTAAACAGAAAGATGATATCAAGTTATGATCTGCTGAAGAAAGATGTTAAAGATGCAGAGGGAAATTCTCATGATGAGAGACAAAGCAACAGGACTGTGTTTGATAATCTGGTAAATAAAGACGGAATGCGTACCTTTATTAATGAGAAAGGAAAGGCATCTTCTGATGGATATAAGGAATATCAATTTAATACTGAAAAAGATAATTCAGGTTTGACAGCTATTATGGCTGATAATGAGAATAAAGATACACTGACAATCAATTCAGAAACAGCAAAAAAACTGCGTCTGGTGGTATGTACCGGAGATGTAAAGATTGATTCTGGAGTAACTTTCAATGGCATTATCATGGCACAGGGAAAAATCACTTTAGGTCCCGGCGCAAAACTTATTTCGTCTCCGCTGGAAGCTGCGAAAGTATTTCAGGCACAGATGGATGCAGAAGCAGGAGAAAAAGTATCTCCTAAAAATTTCTTTTGGGAGGGTGATCAGTATGTTCTTGGCAATTCCACAGCGACAGGAACTACATCAGGTAACAATCTTGCTGATAATACATACGATCTGGCACAATGTGTAACTTATGAAAACTGGAAGAAGAAATAGGCGGTATTTATGAAGAATAAGAACAAAGGTTTTACATTAGTTGAATTAGTGATTGTGGTAGCGATATTTACCATTCTTCTGGGAATTTTAGAGCCGTCTGTTAATTCGATTTTCGGATTCCGTGTACAGAGGGCTGCCAACAGTATTGGTGCGGCGCTGGATAAGACAAAAACAGAAGCTATGAACCGGCTGGTAGGTGAGATGAAACTGGAAAAACAGGATGACGGATATTACATCAGCTATTATCTTGACAGAGGAAAAGCCAGTGAAGGAAGAGTGAAACAGGACCAGCCAGAAAAAATTGCCCCGGCCGGTACAAAGATTAAAATCTATACAACGGATAATGAGGCAGGCAAAGAAATGGAATCAGGAGATTCTATTATCATTACTTATGACCGGGAGAGTGGAGGTTTCCGCCCGTTGCAACAGGATGTTATGACACAGGAACAAATCAACAGTTATCTTGAACAATGTGCAGATATTCCTTTTTTGGATAATGG
Organism: Blautia wexlerae DSM 19850; assembly: GCF_025148125.1. Taxonomy (NCBI): domain Bacteria; kingdom Bacillati; phylum Bacillota; class Clostridia; order Lachnospirales; family Lachnospiraceae; genus Blautia; species Blautia wexlerae. The sequence goes on along the minus strand of NZ_CP102267.1, from coordinate 2,418,055 downwards.
AAAAAATTATTGCACAAAGATAGAAGTAAGAGGCGGATATAGAATCAGAAACCTTGAGTTAAATAAGGATACCGGCACTTATACGATAACAGCCGGCTGATAGAGGGGACAGTCACATGAAAAAAAAGAACAAAGGTTTTACATTAATAGAATTGATCGTAACGGTAGCTATTATAGCGATTTTTTCCGGAGTAGTACTGTCTGTGATAGGTACAGGTGCGAATAGTTATATAAAGACTTCAAACACTGCCAAATCACAGATGGAAGCTCAGGATGTTATGGATCAGATGGAGAATATGATCATTGATGTAAACCGTAGCGTATATTATGCGTATGGAAAAGGTATCAATGATGGATACGGGAATGAAATCCGTAATGATATTGATTCTTCGGACAGTTCTCAGTCGAAGACCTTCTTTGCGTGCAGTGCAGAAGAAAAAGATGCGGTGCAGAAAAAATATGCATACTCATGTGACATAATCGAATGGGACAGTGATGAACAAAAGCTGTATTACGGATGTAGAGTTTGGGAAGGAGTGGAAACAGAAACTACAGATAATTCTGCTGCTGACGGAACAGAAAATGGAAATACTGGAACTGATACACAGAGTATTACGGATAATAATGCGATGGTGGCAGGAATTTCTGATGATAGCGCAGACAATACAAATGAGAATACAGAAGATAATATTATTGTAAAATCTAGGCGAACCACAGAGGTTACAACAAAAGTAGAGAAAACTTTGATAGCAGAGGATATTACAAATTTTTGCGTAGATGTGTCCAAAGCACAGACAGACCGCATTGTACGATTTCAGTTTACAACCAATAAAAAAGGAAACGAAATCACAACCATTCATACTGTAAACCTGAGAAATCAGGTACAGATAGGAAAACCGGGAGACGGTTATGGTACGGCTGAAAATGGAAATGCATGGATTAATATTGTGGATTATCCAAAAGAAATCAATCCGGGAGAGAAACTTTCGGGATTTAGTAAGCGTATGAATGGAAATATTGACCCAAGTACAGTAGAATGGATTGTAGAAACAGCAAATGGCTCTTTTAGCGGTACAGATAATATAAATCTTGCGCTGACAGCGGCAGATTCTGCAACAGGAGAAATTCGAATCTATGTTCAGGCAAGCACAACAGATGGCAGGCAGATTAAGTCCCAGACAGTAGGGATTAAGGTAAATTCAAAAATACCGGCTGGTCTGGAGCCAGTGGCAGGAACCAATGAACTCCTGCTGGCAGTAGGACAGAATTATTCATTAGCTAATATGATACAGTGGAGAATAAAATACAGTGACGGAACCACCGGCGAGTCATTAAATGCGGTTGAGTGGACTACAACTTCAAATATAGGAGTTAGCCTTGGAAATGACGGAGAACTTATTATACCGGAAAGTTTGGGAAATACTACTTCTGATTCTTTCTTTAAAATTTCTGTATCTTATACAGATAGTGCAACTACTAAAACTCTGTCAGGAGAAATCTCAATAAAACTGGCACGTTTAGATCTCTCTCAGCCGGAAACATTATATGTAGGAGATACTATGCCATTTGCTTATGAATACAAAGAGGGCGGAAATGTAGTAACGAATCTTTCTGATGAACAGATTACGAAAAGTGTTATTCCTCAGACTAATAAAGCAGCTCCGGGAAAAATAGGAGAATTACTGACTGACCAGGATGTAGGAAAGTGGACTGCGAAAGCAGAAATGGAACTTGGTAATAGAGGAGGGTATGGAAATTTAAAGGCAGAAAGTTCGTTTAATGTCAAACAAAAAGTAGAAAATGGAACAATAGAAATAGGAAGGACTGAAGAAAATAATGACACAGTAGTTGCTGGTGCTACATATTACTGTTCATATTATAATTCTCAAGGTTTTCATGTGAAGGAGGTAAGTGATTTTTCTTGGAACTACAAAATAGAGTGGTTTATTGAAGGAGGAACAGATTCTTACTTCATGAATGCCAATAATATAAGCAGTGGAGAGAATGATGCACAATTATATATTGGTGAAAATGAACATGGATTTATATTATCAGCAATAATGACAATTTATTCAGGATACAGTCAAAATGAGAATGAAATTAAACATCGTTACGAGGCTCAAATAAATGTAAAGGTAATAACTGATATAGAAATTGTGGAACCGCCAACGCCAATGCTTATAGGAAAAACTTATACTCTTAGGGCTGACGCTACTGTATGGAGTATAAATGATTCAGGACAACATGTGTCTGAAAAGAAAAAAGTTCCACGAAAAGAGACAGACTGGAAAACAAATACTGGTCATACTATAAAAGATGAATCTTGGAAGATTGAAAAAGGACAGCAATCGGGAGAATTAATCGCAGATTGTTGGGGTATGCCAAATGTATTTTTTGGAAATGAAATTAATGATTCGAAAAAGAAAGTTCATCTTATTGATTCAAGATGGACAGACGTAAGAAAGAGTGCGGAAATAATTATAAAAGATAATAAGACATCAATATTTCCGGGTGACACAACCCAGCTATGGCTAAAATTACAAAATGAACATGGACAGATAACAGGAAATGTTAGCTGGAAAAGCAGTGATGATAGAGTTAAAATAAGTCCGGATAGACAGAACTCTGTATATGAAAATGGGACAGCAATACCTGTTACAGTAACTGCTGATTCTGATATTACTCAAACGGTTACCTGTAAGATAACTGCAAATTATACAAATGCAGATGGTGAAACTGGAACAGAATCCGTTGATATTTTTGTTACGCCTTTAATGATGAGTCTGACACATTCAAATGATCAGTTATTTTTTGAGGACAGGCAGGTGACTGAACAAATAACTGCATATATACAAGATGCATCTAATGATACTGATGTTACAAAGGATTATGATATTACATGGACAGTAAGCCCGGAAGATCAAACTGTTTATACATATAATTCTGATAATAATAAACTCAATTTTGTGGTCGTTGCAAAGCCATCGTCAGAAAGAATTGTTACGATCAAGGCAATTGCCAGAAAGAAAAATTCAGATAACATTGCGTGTACGGCATCAACTCAGATTACTGTGAACAGTAAAATAACTAAAACGCGAATATATAATTGTACTCAAGGTCAGTCACAGTCTTTGGAATTTGATGAAGATGACATGAATCTGATAACAAAGAGCATTAAGGCCAAGTATGTATTGAATGCAGAAAACAGTCAGATAGAATGCAATCGAAATAATATTCCTACGCTCAAATTAGAGGGAGATAGACCGGAAAATCTGGTAATTAAAATGAACGCTTCGACGACTGATTTTACACAATATAGATATATCTTGATATCTGTTGATTTGAGAAGCGTGCTGTACAATTTTTATATTTACCCAATAGAGAATAATGTATATGATACAGAGTATTCAGAAAATGCTGGTAAACCTTATACTTATGTTCCAGGAGATTTAGAGTCAATCAAGAAAATGGCAACTTTGGAGAGTGACGGATATACGTATAAATTTAAGGACAGCAAGGGAGAAATATGTGAATTACGTTTAAGTATTCACAGAAAGACTGGAACGGGCTCATTTTCTGGTTCAATTGCTGGCTCTTCGGCAGGCAAATGGTTTATGCAACGTGGCAATGTCTATTATAAATATATAAATAATGGATGGTATATATTTAATAATGGAACAGCATACAGTTGGGATTGGTATGATAGGGCTCAGTGTACAAGATATTATTGGAACTTAAATGATAAGATTAGACTGTTGGATGATTTAAGTGGAATATCTAATAAAACATTCTGGCAGAGGTGGAATTAAACCAGATCATCATTAAACAAAGGAGGACGAAACCGCATGAGACTTAAACATAAAAAATTCTTCATATCTGGCATAGCGGTAACCGTAGCAGGGGTGCTTGGCGTTGGGGCACTGCTCCAGACAAGTGTTTCTGTCCAGGCTTCTTCTGCTATGATGCCTGGAGTGGAGCAGATTGTAAATGATGCTACGGCAGATAAACCATTTAGAATTCTCGAAATCGTAGATAAAACAAACGAGGCGGAAATCGGATATTATGTGTCTGGTCAGGAACCTTATATTAAACTTTATAATTATACATATACTTACAAAGATGAGAATGGTGAAGAGCATCAGAAAACGATTCCTATTAACACTTTGGAAGAAGGTTTGAAAAAAATAGCGTCTGCCAGTCAGCGTAAAGAATTTGCTACAAATACAAAAGAAGATGGAAGCGATACAGGTATAAAAAATATACAGAACATCAGCTATCAGAATGACAGCAGCGGTGAAGAGAAGGATTACCCACTTTCCTATACGCCATATGAAGAAAGATATTTTCTTACTTCCGAACAGGAAAATTCCAAAGAATGGACCCCAATAACTTTCGAAGATGCAGAAACGGAAGCAGGCAGAACCGATACAGTTAAGGTTAAAGGTAAGTATCAGCCAAATTCAGACGGCACAGGTGATTACACGAAGCAGGAACAAACTTATTATCCTATTCGCAGGGACTCTGAGACAGATAAGACCAGTACAGAGAAATACCGCGAAAATATTCAGAATTTCTTTTTCTCAGATAATGGTGAAGCAAATGAACCATATTTTCTGGAATTTGAAGAGGTAGATAATAGCAGTGTGAATGAAGCCTTTGATGAGAACAATAACAAGAAAAATGGAAATGCCATTTTACAGGAATATGATTATACAAAAGGCGGCTATGGTTATTATGAAAATGTTTATGGTAATCTGACAGAAGAAATTGTAAATAATATAAGCAATGGGAGCTATCTTTTTCCGGGAGAAACACCCCAAATAGATATGACGCATGCGGTTAAAGTTCCTGTTGAATCTGGAAATCAGACAACGAATGCGAAATCTTTTACTGATGGAACAGATGATTTTTCTACTATTGACGAAGCAGATACAGCAACTCAGGAAACCGGACAGCCAGGCATATCAGCAGATTCAGATCAGTTCGGATCTGCGGCTGAGAATGCTTTTTCATCAGGAGATTTTTCAGATGGAGATACTGGAAATGTATCAGATACAGGAAATGCGGACGGTGCGCAGATGCAGGATCCGGATAGCGCAGCAGATGCTGATACAGGCATTGATTCAGGAATAGCAACGGAAGCAGACTCTGGTCAAACTACAGTGATAGAAAATGATAAGATACAGCCGCTTATTTCGTATACGCAGGAGATAAAGGGAGACACAACTAAAATTGATTCTTCTGTGGGAACATCTAAGAATCCGAAAGTATATTTCGGAATAACGACAGATCAGTATCCATACTATGAATATACCTTACTTAGTGACATGAAAAAAATAGTTGCCTGTGCAAAGCGAAATAAAGCAGAGGTAGAAAATGGAACATATACGCCGGATGTCTCAGACAAAGAACATAATATAACATTTCAGGATGATCAATATTGGTATTGGACAATAGACCAGCAGGGAAATATTACAAAAAATCCGATTTTTGTTGTTACCTGTCGTCAGCCGGTTTCATATGATAATGTTCAAAAACTTCCTGAAACATTACAGTATAATTATTATTATAAAGTAAAACAGGCTTACTTCTGTTGCAAAACAGATGAAAATGATTCGGAGAATGAACATGCATACAAGTATTTTGGATGGTATTCTCCAGGTTACCCGAAAGATGAAGATGTTTACGTTTCAGTTAAAGACGGGGAAACTGCGACACATTATATTTCGGCTGCAGAATATAAACTGACTCCGGAAGTTGGAGATTATGATTTTGTTCCAGATGATAATGAGGAAGAGACGACAGTAGAAGTTAATCATATGTATTATCGTGGTGGATATACAAATCATGACTGGTTTAAACGTTATGTGTTCCATATTAATTTAGATGATGAAAAGGAAAAGGAGAAATACGCTTCATTCAATATTGAGGTTAAAACGATTACTTCGGCGAAATTTAATGAAATGTATGGTACGGCGGCAGCCACAGAAGGTTTAAATGATACGGATACTCAACAGACAGACGCATCAACGGAGAATGCTGCTTTTTCGGATGAGCCAGATACGGAATTTACGGATGATGAAAGTGCTGATACATTTTCTGCCGGAGAAATAAAGAATAGTACAGATAGCTCAGATTTATCAAAATATGATTTGGTCTATATGAATGGAAGTGATTTAAATGAAGCATCTTTTAAGGCACTGGCATCATTAGCTTCAAAAAATAAATTTCCATGTATTGTTAATCAGCCCCAATTAGCTGCAAACACTGATTTTGTAAACGCATTTGGCAGTTTTATAAATAATGAGGATGCAGACCAGCATTATGTGACAAAATCTGTATATTTCTTTAGGAATACATTTGCTAATCAGGATCCTTCGAGCCTTCTAAGCGGGGTATTTCATACAAATTTTAACCTTGGTTCAGACAGTGACATTTCAGATGGAATGCAGGGAGAAACTCAGGGCTTTGAAGAAATATTAGAATATATTGCAAATGAAAATAAATATCGTCAGCTGGGAAAATCAAGTGAAGATAATATTACAGATGATAGTCAACAGATATCAGCTCCTGATTCGCCAGAGGAACTTCTTAATACAGAACTGTCACATGCGAGAGCAATAGAGTATATTATCAATTACAAATTGAAAAGAGCTCAGGTTACAAAGGATAAAATAAACGTACTTGAACTTCAGCCGGCCAGAAGTAGTGGCGAAATTACAAAGTCTGAGATTATGGGCTGGCTGGGTTACATGACAGTTACGACCTGCTGTAATAATAAAGATAGCGGTAATCTATTGCCAAAAGATGACAGTGTATGGATATCGGATGAGACAATAGACCATGTGCATTATGTTCAATTTGATTTTGCAAAAGAAGTAGATATTGATGGTTTTATTTATACGACCCGGAAAAATATCGGTGAAACAAAAAAGGGCGTACTGGATGAATATAAGGTGGAGTTATGTGGTGAAGATGGAAATATAATCTTTGAAAAAGAAGGCTCTACACATTACAATTGGTACAATATTGATACGGGAGAAAAGATATTTAAATTTGATCAGACAGTAAGATCTGTGAAAAGAATGAAAATTTATTTTACAAATACATTTGGTGATTATGACGGACAACAGAAGTTTTGGGCAAGTGCCTCCAGAATGCTTCCAATTGTGAATGAAAACGATTCAACGATAGACATTACAACTATGACAACATCAGAATTTGTCGGTCATATTGAAGATATAAATACAAAATACGATATGATTTATTTGGGAGATGATGATACCGATCTTAATTATGATGCGAACTTCCGGCCGGATAATACGATTTTGTATTATCACATTGGTGGAAGTAAAAAGGCTTTATATGAGTTACAGGGTCTGATGAATCATGATTATATCCGTCAAAATGGAACGATTTTGGCAAACACAGTAGGAGAAACAGATTCAGAAACTGGGACAATGATAGGTTCAGTCCGCGGGTCTGGAAATGATCTTACAGAAAATATTAAAAATAAATTGGTAGATTTTGTAAAAAGTGGGTATCCGGTGGTAGTAGCAGGCAATATTTATAATCCGGAGAAACAAGAAATCTCTACAGAATTAATTGACAGTTCATCCTATGTTTATGATTTTTTAAATGAGGTAAAGACATATAGTAATGTATATCGTGAGTCTGAAATAGGGACTGAATCAGGTGTGGACTTTTTTGCGTCTCTTCCTAAGCCTAAGATAAAATTTGCTGATGGAGATTCATTTCCACCATCAGTAATTGGGGATGAAAATGGTCCTGCCAATAATTATCTTGCTGGAGATAATATGACTTTTAGGTTCCAGATAATAGATGAAGCTCAGGCTTCACCGGCAAATGCTGACTATAATTGTGAATTGTATATTGATTTGAATTGTGATGGAAATTATTCAGCTTCGGAGAAATTAAATGATATTGTTGTTCTTCAGAATGGGTCAGCTTTAAAAAGTGATAAGGAAGGAAAGTACCATCTTTCTCTGAAAACAGAATATACAGTGTCTAGAGAGATTCCACAGGAATATATTAAACTGATGCCATGGAAATTGGTTGTTACAAGTAATAGTAATAGTGAAATAAGAACATCAGAAATTGGGTATACAAAGAGAAGAAAAAGTGATGCCGTTAATAATACAATTAAGGTTCTCCAGATTCAACCGGATCGTTATTGTACATGGGATCTTCCAAAGGATGAAAATTTTAAAGCATTATTTAATGCAGTAAAGCAAGATTTTGATGTTAAAATTGATGGTGTTACTGTATCAAAATATGAGGAGAACTATAAAAATAATTCTGCATATTTAGATCAATATCATATGTTAATAGTAGGATTCTGTGATGGAGAAGGTTATGGTGGAAGAGGCCCCGACTATACCGGATACAATGGAAACTTTACTGAACAGGGAGTGCAGGGAATTCTTGATTTCGCAAATACAGGAAAGAGTGTTATTTTAGCTCATGATAATACTTCGTCCTCAAATTATGATGATGATGCCTCTAAAAATAAATTAAATGATAATGGAGGAGGTGGTATCTGGAAAGGATGGGCATATTATTTTAACAAAAAACTTCGTTCAGTTTCCGGAATGGATCGTTATGGGATTACAGCAACAGAAACTTCGGATATTTTAAAACAGGCGCGAAATTTAACAATAACAGACTCGGTCTGGAATACTATTTTGAGTAATTCTGATGATATGGCATATCGATTGAATAGTCAGAAAATGCAAACGTATTCTGAAACACAGGGTTTTACTAATGGCAAACTTAGGATTGCAGTAAGGGATAGAAAGCAACTAGCAAAAACAGATCCCTATTATGAAGCAGAGGATGAAACACATAATCCAACAACAACGGAAGCATCTCAGGTAAATCAGGGAGCAATCAGTGAGTATCCATATAAAATCAATCAGACGATTCCTGTAGCTGAAACACATTTTCAGTATTATCAGCTTGCAATGGAAGAAGACTCAGATAATGATGGAAATGGAGATATTGTGGTATGGTACTGCCTTGGAAATGAGGATAATACAGAGGGCAATTTTTATTATGATCATACACCAAATGATGTAAGAAATAATTATTATATTTATAGTTATAAAAATATTATTTATACTGGGGTAGGCCATAGTAATGTTAATAATGATGATGATATGGAGAAAAAGCTTTTTGTAAATACAATTATTGCAGCATATAATGCGCAGGCAGTTAAACCAAATCTTTCGTTTGTAAAACAGTCCGACTGGAATGCAGAAGAGGCAAAGAATGTCTATTATATATTAGATTATACAAATGATAATCAGTCTCAGGAACTGGTGAAAGATATTCAGGATTTTCATCTGAAAGTTACGGATTCAAACCTTGTAGGTACATCCTTTTCAGGAACAAATACAAAAGATCTTAAACTGGAACTGTTTATTGAATCTGACGATGAAGATACGCAGAATATCGAAGGCATTGACAAAAAGGTAAAAGAGGTTAAACTTCCCATTTATACTTCAGGAACAAATTCGCAGGTACCTGCTGATACAAATGGAGACATTTATGTACATAGTGGAAAAGTATATGACTTTACACTGGGAGACTTGCAGAAATATTTAAGAAATAATGCCAATGAATACAGAGGAAAAACAACCTTATATGCCAGAATTTCCTGCAGGTATTTGTATTACGGTGTAGAAAAAGAAGCACAGTCAATTGCAAAGATAGACATATGCCAGCGTCAGCTCTTTGATTTGGATTGATTTATATTTAAGAAAAAATGGTTTCATGGTATTAAGAAATAATAATACTGTGAAACCATTTTGGTAAAAGTTGGATAATCTGCTTGTTTACAGAATTTCTTTAATATGGTACGATATCAAAAAGAAATTTGACAAACATTTTTCTGAACAATTTATCCTTTGATATAATGCGGAAAGGAGGGTGAGTAATAATAGTAAAAAGAAATATCAGGAAGCGTAAAAATGGAGGATTTACATTAATAGAATTAGTAATAGTAGTGGCGATTCTTGCAATTCTTGTTGGAATAATTGCACCGCAATATACGAAATATGTAGAAAAATCCAGAAAGGCAGCAGATGCCAGTAATATGGAAGAACTGGTGAAGGCAGTTGAGATTTATATAATAGATGGGCATTCGTTAACGGATAATTTTATTGAAATTAGAATTGGAATTGGAACCGGTACATCGGGAAATGCGTTTAATTCTATGGATACTGCTTTAAAAGCGGCATTTAATGAAGAATTTCCCAATTTTTCTAATTTACATATGAAATCTAAGAAATGGGGAGGGGAATATATAAATGCAGAAATAACAGTTAAAACCGATGGAACATTGTCTGTTAAATATTCACCAGACAGTTTTGAAAAATATATGGCTGGAGGAGAATCATAGGAGAATTCTCTAGGTATCCTTGTCATACAATAAAAAAATTAAAACACTTATTTCTGCGACCGGTTGGGGTCGCACCCCAATGTGGTCAACTTAAGCCCAGAATGCTGAAAATTCAACGATTCTGGGCTTATATTCTGGATTTTTTTATATAAATATCTTGACATATCCTCCTAAATATGTGGTTTATAGATTAAGCAATATTACGTTACCGGCGAAATATTTATCTATTCCAATACGTAGGAGGTATGCCATATGAATCGAACTAATATTTGTAAAAATATCGTCCAATCCATTAAAGATTATATCACAGATCAAGTTAAACTGGAACCCCATCGGGTGGAAAAACATTTTGTACGGCGAAGAAAACTTTCACTTTTGCAAGTTATTATTTATCTGTTCTTCTCTTCAAAAGCTTCCATGTTCCAGAATCTTTCACAGATCAGAGAAGAACTGGGCACGCTTTCTTTTCCGGATGTTTCAAAACAGGCACTTTCCAAAGCCAGACAGTTCATTAATCCTTCACTGTTCAAGGAACTTTATTATCTTTCTGTTGATCTGTTTTACAGCCAGATCCCTTCAAGAAAGCTGTGGCAGGGTTATCATCTTTTTGCAGTAGATGGTTCCAGGATCGAACTTCCGAATTCAAAATCAACTTTTGATTTCTTTGGCGAAATGTCCAGCTATCCTGATCCAAACCGACGTTATACCATGGGACTGGCTTGCATAATTTATGATGTTCTGGATGATTATATCCTTCATGCATCTATCCATAAATTTCTTTCCTCTGAACGGGCAGCTGCATTAGAACATCTTAAAGTTCTTGAAGATATGGGACTATATAACAACAGTATTATTATTTTTGACAGAGGTTATTATTCAGAAGATATGTTCCGCTACTGTGTAGAGCATGGGCATCTCTGTGTTATGAGACTGAAAGAGGGAATCAATTTATCTAAAAAATGCAATGGTGATATGATTTCCATTCTTCAGGGAACTTCAAAAGAAGGTACTTCCGATGTACCTATACGTGTCCTTGAGATTCCGCTTGATGATGGCACAAAAGAATATCTTGCAACAAACCTGTTTGATCCTGCTGTTACAAAAGATATGTTCCGGGAACTTTACTTCTACAGATGGCCTGTAGAACTTAAGTACAAAGAACTAAAAAGCCGCTTTGCCATGGAAGAGTTTTCCGGTGCTACTGCAGTGTCTATACAGCAGGAATTTTATATAAATATGCTTTTATCGAATCTGGCCTCTCTTATAAAAAATGAAGCAGATGAAGAAATACAGATTTCTGCCAAAAGCACAAATAAGTTCCGTTATCAGGCCAATCGTGCATTTATCATTGGACGGATCAAAAGTATTGTTCCCAAAATACTCTGCGGACTGTTTGAGCTTTCAATTATTGAACAGTTATATACAGATGCTGTACGCTGCAGATCACAGCTCCTGCCCGGCAGGTCGTTTCCAAGGAAGAAATTGAAATCCAAGGGACGTTCACATTTCCGAAATAAAAAAGCTTCTTTTTAAAATAGAGCCAGCATTCATCAATAGGCTTATTTAAGTGCGGCAATTTTTATGAATCTTCTGGTTTCCAACAAAACAGCAACTGTTTTCTGTCATAAACCGATTAATTTTGTAGTTTGCATTAGAGGATATTCGCTAATATGCCCCTAAGTTGACGCTAGGTTGACCACATTGGGGTCGCACCCCCTGTCGAAGGACCACATTGGGGTCGCACCCTCTGTTGGGAAAATAAAGAAACGAAATTTGTTTAAAAAGTTTTCTAAAGAAAGTATAAAATTCAACTAAGTCACAGACTGGCACCCATCCAGCCTGCGGCTTTTTCACCCACTATTTTTGAGTTGACTTTTTGGCACATTGCGCATATACTAACAGTAGCTAGGGAATGTGGTGAGATTCCTTGAAGCAAAACAAAAGCCCTCAGAGTGCCAGCTCTGGGGGCTTTCTTGCTCGTTACGGTGAACTATTCCGTTTAGACTGTTGCTGTCTATCGTCTGCTGTCCAGCCATTTGCATATGTAGTAGCTAACTACGCCTGCTATAACAGAGACAAGAAATGTGGTGAGAATTTCTTCCATTACTGGCGGGGTCGTGATATTGTGGTCGCACCCCTCAAGGACTGTTTTTGAGGCGCTCCCTTTATGAAATTAAGAAATTAGGAAAAAATATTATTGTTGTACTGCATGATGAGTAAGTGGTATAATAATACAAGTTTATATTGCAGAAAAAAGCTGTTGTTCGTGAGAGGCTGGGAATAATGATTGAGTGGAAACAAATGACGATGCAGGAAGCAGAGAATAAAATGGAGGTGCTTCGGGAGATTTTTGATGTAGTCCGTCTCCTGAAAGGGAGTGATCTGCAGGCTGCCGGAATGGAAAGTAAGCTTGCAGGAAGAGAAAATCTTTGCCAGTGTTATGCTTTCTGGAATAAAGATAAAAGATGTGAGAATTGTATTTCCCTTAAAGCACTGGAGGAGAAGAAACAGACATCCAAAATTGAATTTCTCGATTCTGATATGTATCAGGTATTTGCAAGGTATCTGGAGATTGATGATGAGCCCTATGTAATGGAAATGCTGAAAAAGCTGGACGAGAACACGCTGACAGATGAGAAAGGATATGAAAAACTGACGGAAAAGCTGACTGTATATAGCGAAAAGCTGTATAAGGATGTGCTGACAGGGGCGTATAATCGCAGATATTTTGAGGAAAAAGTCAAAAATATGTCTTTGAATGCCGGAGTTGCAGTTATCGATCTGGATGATTTCAAATTGTTCAATGACACTTATGGTCATGATGGAGGAGACCTGGTACTGACAACCGTAGTGAATGTAATTCGGCATTATATCCGTCGTACGGATATTCTGGTGCGCTATGGAGGAGATGAATTTCTGCTGATCCTGCCCGGAATTGAGAAGGAAGTCTTTTCACAGAAGCTCCGTATGATCCAGGAGAAGATCCATGCGACGCATATTCCGGGTTTTAATCGTCGGAAGCTTTCAGTGAGCATTGGTGGAGCTATGTTTACCCATGGCAGATTGGAGGAAGCAATCACCAAAGCAGACAGACTTATGTATATGGCCAAGGGACATAAAAATATAGTAGTGACCCGGTGGGAGCAGAAGCAAAATACAGACAAGATGGAAAAAAGAAACCTGCCTCAGCTTCTGGTTGTTGATGATTCTGAAATGAACCGTGAGATACTTAAGGAAATTCTGGGAAAAGAATACCGGATACTGGAGGCCTGTGACGGGGAAGAGGCTCTGAAGATGCTGGAGCAGTATGGACCTGAAATCTCATTGGTTCTGTTGGATATTATTATGCCAAAAATGGATGGATTTGAAGTACTCGCCTATATGAACAGAGATAAATGGATCGAGGATATACCGGTGATCATGATTTCCAGTGAAGGATCAGAGAGTTATATCCGCCGTGCCTACGAACTGGGGGCTTCGGATTATATAAGCAGACCATTTGATGCTAAGGTGGTATATCAGCGGGTTATCAATATGATCAAGCTTTATGCCAAGCAAAGGCGTCTGATCCATTTGGTAACAGATCAGATTTATGAAAAAGAGAAAAACAACCGTATGATGACCGGGATTCTCAGTCAGATTGTAGAGTTCCGAAATGGTGAAAGCGGGCTTCATGTGTTGCATATTAATATTCTGACTCAGCTTTTGCTGGAGAAATTGATGCGAAAATCAGAGAATTACGATCTTTCCTGGTCTCAGCAGCATATGATCGCCACAGCTTCCGCACTTCATGATATCGGTAAGATTGGAATTGATGAAAAAATTCTGAATAAACCCGGAAAGCTTACAAAGGAAGAATTTGAAGCCATGAAACAGCACACGATCATAGGTGCCCGGATGCTTGACAGGCTGGAAATGTATCATGATGAAGAGATGATGAAATATGCCGCTGGCATCATGAACGTTATGATGGAAAAGGATATCCGGATGGTTTGAAGGGAGAAGAAATCCCCATATCTGCACAGGTGGTATCACTGGCAGATGTGTATGATGCCCTGGTAAGTGACCGGGTATATAAGAAAGCATATTCTCATGAAAAGGCAATGGAAATGATCCTGAATGGAGAATGCGGAATGTTTAATCCTCTTCTTTTGGAATGTCTGGTGGAAATTCAGGATAAAGTGTGCAAGGAACTTGGTATTAAAGGTGTGAATGAATGTCTGGAATATCTGGAAGAGAGAAACTGATAAAATCCCCCTGAAAAGAGCTTAAACTCAGCGATGGGGTGTACATTTCTGTAGATCTGAATGAATTAAAATGGGAAGACAGAGTGATCAAGTTGAACGTGCAGCCTGCAGCAGTGGGAAATCAATAAATTTCTATCAGATCAGAAGGATGCAGAGAATGTTGCGGCTTTGAAAAATAATAAATGGTCATTACAGAGATTGATTCATAAAATGCAAAAATATTTTGTAAAAAATTTTCCTGAGTATCTTGACAGGGAATAAATAATCCTTTATAGTATAGCACAGATTTGGTGTGTTACTGGACAGGCAGGCATTAACCGGTCATAAATGTTATTTTTTAATGTTTATGGGGGTTAGTGCCTTTTTTTGATGTATTTTATGTGGTAAAACGCGGAATAATCATATGTCAGAAGGTTTTAATCTCCCGGAAACAAGACGGTTTATTCGCACGAATAAGGAAAAGGAGACAAAAAAACATGAAAGACAAGATTTTTGGAGTTTTGCAGCGTGTGGGAAGATCCTTTATGCTTCCGATCGCAATTCTCCCTGTTGCAGGTTTGCTGCTTGGTATCGGCAGTTCCTTCACAAATGAAACAACTATCGCTACCTATGGATTGCAGAAGATCCTGGGAAGTGGAACATTACTTAATTCTCTTCTAATCATTATGAACAAGGTCGGAAGTGCTGTATTTGACAATCTGCCGCTGATCTTTGCTGTTGGTGTTGCCATTGGTATGGCAAAGAAAGAGAAAGAGGTTGCTGCTCTTTCTGCGCTGATTGCATATTTCGTTATGAATGTGGCTGTCAGTGCCATGCTTCTTATCAACAATGAAATCACAGCAGACGGTCAGATAGCAGCAGATGTACTGGATGGAACCATTACTTCTGTATGCGGGATCCAGTCTCTGCAGATGGGTGTATTCGGCGGTATTATCGTAGGTCTTGGTGTTGCGGCACTTCATAACCGTTTCCACAAAATTGTGCTTCCGAATGCGCTGTCATTCTTTGGCGGCTCAAGATTTATACCGATCATTTCCACAATCGTATATATGTTTGTGGGAATCCTGATGTATTTTGTATGGCCGGTAGTTCAGAACGGTATTTATGCTCTGGGCGGTCTGGTAACAGGCAGTGGATATCTGGGAACTCTGATTTTTGGTATTATTAAACGAGCACTGATCCCCTTTGGGTTGCATCATGTATTTTATATGCCATTCTGGCAGACAGCAGTGGGCGGAACTATGGAAGTTGCAGGACAGGTGGTACAGGGCGGACAGAATATCTTCTTTGCGCAGCTTGCTGATTCTGCAAATATAGCACATTTCAGTGCGGATGCAACCAGATATTTCTCTGGTGAGTTTATCTTTATGATTTTTGGTCTTCCGGGAGCAGCGCTGGCTATGTATCGCTGTGCAAAACCTGAGAAGAAAAAAGCGGCAGGCGGACTTCTTCTTTCCGCAGCGCTGGCATGTATGTTTACTGGTATCACTGAACCGCTGGAATTCTCATTCCTGTTTGTAGCTCCGGCACTGTTCGTAGTTCAGGTGATCCTGGCAGGTGCGGCCTATATGATCGCACATATGTTGAATATTGCAGTAGGACTTACTTTCTCAGGCGGTTTCCTTGACCTGTTCCTCTTTGGTATCCTGCAGGGAAATGCAAAAACAAGCTGGCTGAGAATCATCCCGGTTGGTATTATTTATTTCGTCCTGTATTATGTGATCTTTACATTTATGATCAGGAAATTTAATTTCAAGACTCCGGGACGTGAAGATGATGATACAGAGACAAAGCTTTATACAAAAGCTGATGTAAATGCAAGAAAAGAAGCCGGAAAGACAGCTGGTGCAGTTGCAGCAATCTCCGGTGATCCGGTAAGTGAACTGATCACCAGAGGCCTTGGCGGAAAGAAAAATATCGTAGATGTTGACTGTTGTGCGACCAGACTTCGTATCACAGTTGCAGAGCCTGAGAGAGTTCGCGATGAACTTCTGAAACAGACAGATTCCAGAGGAATCGTGAAAAAAGGACAGGGCGTACAGGTTATCTATGGACCTCATGTAACTGTTATCAAGGCGAAGCTGGAAGAATATCTGGAGACTGCTCCCAAAGAATTCGCGGATGAGACACCGGATAAGGTACAGGTACAGGAAAATGCTGCAGCAGGAAATGCAGATGGACAGAACAGTGCAGAGGTTGAGGACAAAAATGCAGGTACAGCACAGGCCTTGACACCTGTAAAAGAAGAAAAAATCAGAAAAACAGCAATCATTTACAGCCCTGTAGACGGAATCGCAGCAGATCTTTCTACTGCACCGGATGAAGGATTTGCAGGAAAAATGATGGGTGACGGTGCAGTGGTGACACCAACAGAAGGTACTGTATATGCACCTGCAGACGGAGAAGTTGAGTTTATTTTTGATACAAAACATGCCATAGGTTTCCAGACAGATTCCGGTATCCCTATGCTTCTTCATATGGGAATCGACACTGTAAAACTGGAAGGAAAAGGCTTCGAAATCCTGGTAACAGAGGGTCAGAAAGTGAAAAAAGGCGATCCGATGATGAAACTGGATTTGGAGTTCTTAACTGCCAATGCTCCGTCCATCACTTCCCCTATCCTTGATACTGAACCGGAAGACAACCAGAGGATCAGACTTCTGGCAAACGGTGAAATCAAGGCCGGTGAACCGTTGTTTGCGGTGGAAACGCTGGAATAATATTGTTATAATATAGAAATAACGAAGTTAAACATGTTAAAAAACAGTTGGATGATCAAAAGAGATGATATCTTGATTATCTGGCTGTTTTTTTATGCATGTGAATTAAAAAGGATGACTTTTGGCAGGAGAAATCCGGGAATCAAAAATGTAACAAATTTGTGTGACGGGTAGGATTCTTATTCAAAATATGGTAAACTATATCAAACATGCTTTAATGTCAAAGGGAAAATTGTTATAATGGCAATAAATTTTTACAGAGGGGATTACGACAGAGATGTACAGAGTTAGCAAGGTATTAAATAATAATGGTGTTATAGCCATTGATATGGATGAAAACAAGGAGTATGTGATTCTTGGCAAGGGTGTTGGCTTTGGGAAAAAGGTCAGCCAGCGTTTTGATAAGCCGGAGGGATGCACTACATATCGTCTGGAACAGGAGACAGAGCGTGGATCTGCGAAGGAACTGGTAAAGGGAATAGAGCCGGAGTATCTGGAGATTGCAGATGCAATTCTGACAGAGTCACAGAAAGTGTTTGGAGATTCCATAGACAGAGGAATTCTTTTTCCACTTGCTGACCATATTTCTTTTGCAGTCGCCAGAATCCGCAGAAATGAGCAGATCAGCAATCCGCTGACAGAGGATATCAAGGTTCTTTTCTACAGTGAATTTAAAGTTGCGGAAACACTGAAAACAATTCTGAGAGAAAGACTTCAGATAGAGATTGATGATCATGAGGTTGGATATGTGGCATTGCATATTCATTCTGCAATTGGTGACGAGAAGGTATCTGTTGCCATGCAGACTGCGAGAGCAGTGAGAGAGTGTATAGATATGATCGAGAAAGCAACAGGTAAGCCAATCGATGTACTGTCACTGTCCTATAATCGTCTGATGAACCATATGAAGTATATGGTAGCGCGTGCATCTACAGGAGAGAAGCTGAATCTGGACATGAATGAATATATGTTGGATCAGTATCCCCAGGCCTATAAGGTTGCCACTGACATCTGTAAAAACCTGGAAGGATGTATTGGACATAAGCTGGATGAAACAGAGACAGGATATCTGGCAATGCATATTCAGAGAGTGTATAAGGATGCGGTATGATAATCAGTGAAGAAAGAAATTCCCTGCCCGACCGGAAATATTTTATTTCTGGTCTGAACAGGGAATTTTTTATAATTCCGGCAGAGTATCCTTATATTGCGCATATTTACCTTCAGTAAGTAACTTTTCATATGCATCGTAAGCGTCCTGCAAAGTATCGTACGGTTGACCTTTGCTAAGAATATTATGAAAGTCCTTGTTGGTGAGGTGATCTGAAATTGCGACATATTCATTTGTTTTATTGCCAGGGTTGCGACCACGACTACAAGTTCAACCAGGGTAAAGCCTTTATCTTTTCTTTGCATATATTATACCTGTAAATAAAATAATAGTTATGCCAGGGGTAAAATATACACTACTTTACCCCTTAAGCTTTTTAGAATGATAGCACAGAATCTGTTACTGTGCAATATTTACAGAAAATATTTTTTTACAGATATAGGGCAATCGTATGGATCATTTTTTTTACATCCAGTGGTTTGGCCAGATGTGCGTTCATGCCACAGTCCAGTGCGTGGCGGACATCTTCTGCAAAAGCATTGGCGGTCAGTGCGATGATGGGAATGGAAGAAGCATCCGTCCTGTCAAGCTTCCGGATCTGGCGTGTGGCTTCGTATCCATCCATCAGAGGCATCATAATATCCATAAGTATCACATCAAATGTCCCCTCAGGGTGACGGGAGAAAAATTTCACAGCTTCCCTGCCATTGGATACTGCAGTTACCACAGCACCCTCCTCTTCAAGGAGTACCTGTGCCACCTCTCTGTTTATCTCATTATCCTCCGCCAGCAGGATCTTTATGCCCTGAATGGAGTTTCGCTCAGCTTCCGTCTCAGAAGAGATATCCCTTTCTTCTGCCTCTTCAAATGGCAGTGTGATCACAAAAGTACTTCCGATACCCGGAGTACTGGTAATCTCAATGGTACCGCCCATCTGCTCAAATAATGCTTTGGCAATGCTCATACCCAGTCCGGTGCCATGGTATACACTCCGGGCATCCACGTTCTCCTGAGTAAAGGGTTCAAAGATCTTTTCCAGATATTCGCTGCTGATGCCGATTCCCGTATCAGAGATCGTCCATCTGCAGATCAGTTTATGATCATGGGAAGGGAGAGCATCAACCTCCGTATGGATTGCCCCATTCTCTCTGTTGTATTTGATACAGTTACTGTAAATATTCATCATGGCACGACGGAGGTGCAGAGGGCTTCCGTATACAAAGGGATGTTCGTATATCTCCGGTGCGATATGAACGGTGAAATCAATGCCGTTTTTCTGTGCCTGCATATCAATCAGCATCTGTGTCTCTTTTTCATATCTGATCAGATCAAAAGGTTCATGGTTGAGTACAAGTCCGCCTTCCTCGATCTTGGACATATCCAGCACATCATTGATGAGAGAGAGCAGATGACTGGCTGAAATGAATGCTTTTTCACGATTATTTTTAAGGAATTTAACATCATTTTCATGTTTTTTATCAATTTCCAGCAGACCAATGATCCCATTCAGCGGCGTACGCATATCGTGTGACATGCGGGAAAGAAAATTGGACTTCTCTGCGTTGGCTCGTTCGGCAGTGTCAAGAGCTTCTTTAAGGAGCTTCTGGTGCCGGATCTCTGATTCCACCACATCGTCTACATTCAGAAATCCCAGAACAATGATACCGGAGTCTTCGTTTTTGATAAAGCGGAACTGATAGTAGTGGATACCATCCCTGTCATTTATCCGGTAATTTCCCTTGTATTCGGACTGACCGGACAAAACACCCATTACATTGCCCAGGTCCAGGGATTCTTCCAGCATTGTACGGTCATCAGGATGTACACGCTGCCGGATATAGTCTGAGAGGAAAAGATCATAGGGGTATGTATCCTTGTGTTTTTTGTCCTGATCAGGGACATCATGGTCTTCCTGCTTGATCACAGAGAGAGTTTTTTCTCTGGGGTTGATCAGGTATACGTTCAGGTAGTTGCTGCTCAGTGTCTGGACAATACTTACCTGTGTCTCATAGGCTTCCTGTGTTCTGGTGACATCTTCACCGTAGAGGATTGCTTCCAGATGGTTGTTGGAAGGATTGAGCAGCAGTCTCGCCACATATTTGGAAATTCTGATTATATCGTCATCGTAGAGGCAGCGGGAAACCCTGGTGACCTCCACCTGACCGTCCTCGTAGCTTTTCATCAGGGAACTGCGACAAAATGCGTTGATGAAATCATTTCTGTCCTTTAATACCGGGATGAAAACAGAAGTCTCTGCGATAAAATGGTCAATAGAAGCGTCGGCATCCATCTTATAGGCCAGGGCAGAGGTGCCTCCGATCTTCAGAATCTTATCATCTGTAAGGTCGAGATGAAAGTAGCCGGCAGCATGGGTAATGGATGCCAGGAGAGAGTGGAGCTGATTTTCATAAATCTTGCGTGCTGTCACATCATTGTCTTCACAGGCCACTGCAATCACAAAATCCCGATAGTCGTCGGCATTTCCGTTTCTGGCAATGAGCAGATAATAGTAATGGACAGTATCTGTGACAAGCCTGAAATGGAATTTGAAAGAGGCTTCCTGAGAGAGTCTTTCCAGCAGGGTTTCATAATTCAGGTGTCTGGACACATAGGAACGCTCATCCGGATGAACATATTTCTGAATGAGAAAATCAAATGACAGTTTATAATCTGAATTATCTTTAATATCGAGATCCGCAAAAGCATCAGTAAATCTGGAACGATATACGGAGATTTTCCCGGTTTCCCGGTTTACGCCATAAACAGACATATAGTCAGAAGCAAGCAGGTTGATGGCACCCAGCAG
This sequence comes from Blautia wexlerae DSM 19850, assembly GCF_025148125.1. Classification (NCBI taxonomy): domain Bacteria; kingdom Bacillati; phylum Bacillota; class Clostridia; order Lachnospirales; family Lachnospiraceae; genus Blautia; species Blautia wexlerae. The sequence goes on along the minus strand of NZ_CP102267.1, from coordinate 2,396,748 downwards.
ACGGAGAGAGTTCTCACCTGTGGGAATAGACTTTGACAGGCTTTCTCCCTCGGCTACTGTGCTGAATACAAGTGCATGTCCTCTGCTGCCATCGGGCTGTACAGTCTCTACTGCATCAACTGTTTCATAAATATGACGGATCGGATCCAGGTAAGTCTTTGGTCCCTGTATCCCCAGTGCTACAGGGCAGGGCGGGCATGGGGAATCAAGCCCCATAAGTGCCTTATAGCATTTTACTCCCGGCTGGAGATTGGGGTACAGCTGTTTGGCAGTGTCGTTATAGCTTAGGATATTATAGTCTTTGTCTATGCTGTAATATCCGGATGAGTGTGTGTTCATAATTTTGTACTCCTGATGTTTAGTATTTCAAAGTATACTCTTTTTACCAAAAAATAGCAATGATAATGGGGAAATTTATAAAAATTGTACAATGTTTCTGATGCCTGCACACGATTCCCAGGTTGACATCCCATCTGCCGTTTGCTACACTAAAACCACATATCTGACAAAGGAACGGGAAATATGAAGAAGAAAAAAATTATAATTTTATCTATTATGATAATTGTGGTTGCCTTACTCCTTGAAGCGAGCATTCTAAAATATGTTAATGACAGAAATGCCCATAGAACATCAAAGGTACTTCTTGATCGTGTGATTACTGTGCTTGATAAAAATGATGAGAGCAGGAACGAGCTGATCGAATCGTTAAAGGACGATTATATTGTAAGGGCTAAAGCTGTGTCATATATGATTGATGCTGATCCGGCGGTAGAATATGATGTGAATGAGCTGCAGAAAATAGCAAAATTAATGGCCGTTGATGAGATACATCTGTTTGATGATCAGGGAACTATTTACAGTGGTTCTGCGCCCAATTATTTTGGCTATAATTTTGATTCCGGTGCGCAGATGGAGTATTTTAAGCCTATGCTTAAGGATAAATCGCTGACCATGTGCCAGGATGTTACTCCCAATACTGCAGAGGGAAAGAAAATGATGTATGCCATCACCTGGAACGAAGACGGAACTAAGATGCTCCAGGTGGGAATTGAGCCAAAGAGACTTCTCAATGAAATAAAGCAGAATAACATTTCCAATGTAGTTGCCGGAATGCCGGTATATAAAGCCATGGAAATTATGGTTGCAGATGGGGATACACAGGTAATAGAAGGAGCCACGGACAGTAGCAAATTAGGGGAAAAACTGGAAGATGTGGGGATATCAGTGGATCATGTCAGTGCTGACGGTGCGACTGTAACACGGATCAGAATGGATGGAAAGCACTGCAGATGCATGATGCACCAGAATGATAACTATATTGTTATTGTAACTGTAGAGGATTCGTTTTACCAGCAGGGTGGCATGATTGCTATTTTTATAGTAGGTGCATATTTGGTACTGGCATCCTGCTGTATAACCTATATGTTTTCCAAAGTGATGAAAGAAAGACTGGAAAAAGAAAAACTGATATACACCTCAAATACGGATGAGCTTACCAGGTGTTTAAACAGGCATGCCTATGAAAATGATATGAAAAAGCTTAATCTTAGTGAGGAATGGGTATACATTTCTGTAGATCTGAACGGATTAAAACGGGCAAATGATTCTTATGGCCATATGGCAGGAGACGAGCTTATATGCGCAGCGGCAGATTGCATGAGAGACAGCTTTCATGAGTATGGAAAGGTATACAGAATCGGTGGAGATGAATTTGCTGTTATCATTACAGAGAATACAAGCCAGGTGGAAGAACTGATACATGGCTTCGACTCCAATGTGGCAAACTGGCATGGAAAGTTTGTTGATTCAATGACTGTTTCGTACGGATGGGTTTTCAGCACAGAGAGAAACTGGGGTAGTGCATATGAAATTTCAAAAGCTGCAGATGCAAGAATGTATCAGAGCAAGGAACGCTACTATAAGGAAAGCGGTGCAGACAGAAGATAGGCAGGTTACAAAAAAGGAGCTGTCGGTAAATAAGCAAAATGCAGATGGCACATATACTTATAAAAACAATTGTAAAGTATATGCAAAAGTATCCAGTACAGTTTATCTTTATAGCAAACCAAATACACGAACTGTCTGGAACTCCGTTGACCTGAAACAGCGCCAGCTCTTTGATCTGGACTAATGCGTAATAATTTTACAAACTATAGTCAAATTAAATTCTATAAAAATGTCTTGAAACTACTGAAGAAGCATGCTAGTATAAAACCAAAGCATATTTCTCTTAAGTTTCAGGGCATTTTGCCGTCTTATATTCTAAATTCATTTCAGAAATCCATGCTTTTAATTCCAATTAAATTAGAAAAGCAGGAGTTCTGAACAATTCGGAAAAGAGCAGTATGTTCTTGCACTCCTGCTGACACAGGAGGTATTGTCTATGACAAAAAGAAAGAGCAAAAAAGTCACTGCAAACCGCAATTACAAGGATACAGTATTCCGAAAACTGTTTTCTGACAGGAAAAATCTGTTATCTCTGTATAATGCAATCAATGGAACAGCGTATACAGATGAAATGAAGCTGGAGATTGTTACACTGGAGAATGCAATCTATATGGGGATGAAGAATGATCTGGCGTTTATCATTGATACGAATCTTTTTCTGTATGAACACCAGTCAACCTACAATCCTAATATGCCATTGAGGGATTTGTTTTATATATCCAGCGAATATCAGAAATTAGTGGACAGAAAATCCCTGTATTCATCAATACTGCTGAAATTACCGGCACCGAATTTTATTGTATTCTATAATGGAAAGCGGAAAATGCCGGACAGATGGACGAACTGTCTGTCAGAATCTTACGAAAACCAGCAGGGAGAGCCTAATCTGGAGTTAAAGGTAGTTACGATCAATATCAACAGGGACTGCAACAGGAAATTGATGGAGCAGTGCAGGATTCTTGGAGAATATGCGCAATATGTAGAAAAAGTACGTGAAAATGCGGAGACTATGAGCTTGGATTCCGCTGTAAAAGAAGCAGTGGATGAATGTATTCAGAAAGGAATTCTGGCGGATTTTCTCAGAGTCAACCGCGCGGAGGTTATTGCGATGAGTATATTTGAGTATGACAAAGAGGAAGAGGAACAGAAACTGCAGGCAATTTATGAAAAGCAGGGTGAATTAAGAAAGGCAAAAAGCATAGCCATCTCGCTTGCGCAGGAAGGAGAATCCATAGAAAGAATAGCAAGAATCCTTGGTGAAACGGAAAAAACGATTAAAGAATGGCTGGCTGAAACGCATTAAAATTGGTTCCGCAGTATCATCAATTGAATGTTACTGTGGAACCTTTTTATATTCATCTGCTATTTTAGCCGGGTAAGTCGGATTTTATCTGCGTATCCCTGACAGTTCGTCTTCTATCCACTTATCTGTGTTGAAGTTACTGTCAAAGAACCTGACGATCACGCCGTAAGGTTCTGTATCACTGTTGAATGCGTTGGCTTCATCAGTGTCTACGTGCATTGCCAGGTGATAATTTCTGTGGACTCTGACTACTACATCTGCGTAGATAAGTGCACGTCCGTAGCTTTTGGTCAGGACGAAGACTTCGTCATTGTCTTTGATATGCAGGGCAAGTGCTTCATCCGGAGTCATGTGGATGTGGCGTTTGGCTACGATGACCCCTCTGGGGATTTCGATATCACCGCATGGACCAGATAAAATACAGCCGGGAGTTCCTTCGATATCACCGGACTGGCGTATTACACTTGGAATCCCCAGTTTTCTGGTGTCTGTAAGGGACATTTCTACCTGCGTGTCGCTGCGGAAAGGACCGAGAAGTGCCATGTTTTCGAAAGTACCTTTCGGTCCTTTGACAGTTACTCGTTCCCGGCACAGATATTGTCCGGGCTGGCTTAATTCTTTGATAAAATGTGGTTTGCTTCCTTCTCCGAATAATTTTTCAAAATCTTCCTGCGAGATATGCAGATGTCTGGCAGAAGTTTCTATAGGTATTTTGATGCTCATTTATTACAATACTCCCTCAATATGTTACTTGTATATGTCTGTCCGACATCCTGTTGCCTGATGGGATACAGAGCAGTTATACTTACTTTTTAGTGTATCTCTTTAATTGGAAATATGCAATGTTTATCTTGTAAGAAGGACAATTTTTATTATAAAAACACAATAAAAATCTGATTATCCGCTAAAACACAGTATCTATCAGCATTTTCAAGGAAACAAACACATCAATTTACTACTTATTTACTACTAACGAATGAGCCTTGATACGCAAGTTTTCCTAGATATGCAAAGATATGGTACAACACATCAGTATTGAAACAAGAAAAAATTGAATAACTTATAGACTATGGAACGCCTAACATGACGTTCCTTTTCTATTTCCAGCCGTTCTTATTGGACGGCTATTTTATTACCCAAAATGAAAGGAGCATTAGATTTATGAAAAAGATGTTAAAACGATTGTGTACTGGCTTCTTAGCTCTTGCAACTGTCGTTACTACTTTACCGACGACACCCGTTCATGCAGAAAGCAAGCAATACTGGACGGAGTCAAAAGAGCGTGTCGGTATCGTTGAAAAAGTAATGAATGACGGTTCGATTGGTTCTACTTTTAACGAGGGACATTTGACCGTCGAGGGCGAGGACGCTTACTGTATCGACATTAACACAGATTTTAGGAATGGCTACAAGACCAGAATTGACGCAAGCACCCGTATGAGTGCCGACCAGATAAGCGACGTTGCCTTATCTATCGAATATGTGAAACAGTACACAGACAGCCACAGCGGAATAAGCAACAATCACGCCTACCTTTTAAGACAGCTTGTTGTCTGGCAGAGATTGAGCGTACATCTTGGCTGGCAATGCGACAACGTGAGAGCTTCTTATGATGAAATTCCAAAGGCAACGCAGGACGAAGTTTTCTCTGGTGCAAGAGCCTTTGTCAAAGAAAATAAAGGACGTTATGAATGTGGCGGTTATATCTACTCTGGCGAGGGGCAGGAATTGGGGCAATTCTGGGCGAAGTTAAATATCGGAAATGCGAAACTTAAAAAGGCTACCAGTAATACCAGCATTACAGACGGTAACGGGAATTACTCAATCGCTGGTGCAACATACGGTGTCTTTTCTGATAAGGACTGCACAAAACAGCTTGCCACCCTTACGACTGATGAAAATGGAAATACAGATGTTATAGAGGTAACGGCTGGCACAGTCTATATCAAGGAATTATCCGCACCAGCAGGATATAATGTGGATAAAACTGTCTATCCATTGACAATCAAAGCTGGCGAAACAGCAACCTTAAAAGTATCAGATACGCCAAAAGTAACGGACACTTTGATTGAGCTTTTCAAGATTGACATGGAAACACAGAAAGACAATCCGCAGGGGAACGCTTCTCTAGCAGGTGCGGAATTTACATGGAAGTATTATGCAGGCTTCTATAATAAAGACAATCTCCCTGCCGAAGCTACTCGTACATGGGTTACAAAGACAATCGCTGAAACTGACAGCGACGGGATAACCCACTACATCACAAAATTAGCGGACGCATACAAGGTATCTGGCGACAGTTTCTATATGCAGGATGGTAAAGCCGTTCTTCCTTTAGGAACACTAACCGTAGAGGAAACGAAAGCTCCAAACGGCTACTTGTTAGACGGTGCATATATGCAGACTGGCGATAAGTCCGAACAGATTAAGGGCTTATATGTAACACAGATTACCGGGGACGGCGACCTTGCCGTACTATCTGGAAGTAACCAGTTTTCTGTATCAGACAAGGTTATCCGTGGCGGTGTGAAAATTCAGAAACGAGATTTAGAAACGGGCGATACGAAGCCACAAGGAAGTGCCACTTTGAAAGATACTGCTTTTGACATCATTTCCTTAAATGATAATTCTGTCTTGGTTGAGGGCAAGCTATACAAGAAAAATGAAGTGGTAAAGACAATTCGTACAGATATTGAGGGTATCGCTTCTACTTCTGCTGACCTCTTGCCTTATGGAAAATTCCGTATCGTTGAAAGTGAAGCTCCCAACGGTTACTTAACTGACGGTGCAAAACCGATTGATTTTGTAATCACAGAAAATGGAAAAATCGTGGACTTAACCGACGAAGCCCATTCTATCTACAATCAGATTAAGCGTGGAGATATTGAGGGCGTGAAAATCGGTGCAGGCACACATAAGCGTCTTGCTGATGTTCCCTTTAGGATCACAAGCAAGACGACGGGCGAAAGTCATGTTGTGGTAACTGATGATAACGGGCAATTCTCCACTTCTGCTGACTGGGCTTCCCATAAGCACAATACCAACGCAGGCAAGACCAGCGAGGACGGTGTGTGGTTTGGAACTTCTGAACCAGACGACAGCAAGGGTGCATTACCTTATGATACCTACATCATTGAAGAAATGCGTTGCGACAGTAACAAAGGCTTTGAACTTATCCCACCTTTTGAAATCGTGGTATCAAGAAATAACCTTGTGATTGATTTAGGAACGTTGACTGATGAATACGAAAAAGAAATCTCTATCCATACCACAGCGACCAGCAAGGACGGCGAAAAAACTATCCTTGCAGGAAAAGAGGTAACAATCGTTGATACTGTCAAATTAAACGGACTTACAAAAGGCACAAAGTATCAGTTGAAAGGTTGGCAGATGTTAAAGGAAGAAAACGCCGAGCTTATCATTGACGGGAAACGTGTAGAAAACGATTATACCTTTGTCGCTGATGATGAAGAAATGAAAGTGGAAATTTCCTATATATTCAATGCGTCTGCTTTAGGTGGCAAGAACCTTGTTACCTTTGAAGAATTGTATGATTTCAGCAATCCAGACGAACCCGTGAAAGTTGCGGAGCATAAAGACATTGAGGACGACGGGCAGACCGTACTTATCACAGAGCGTATCATCAAAATTCATACGACTGCTACCGATAAGGACGGCAACAAAGAGCTTGAAGCTGGAAAAGAGGTAACAATCATTGATACCGTAACCTTAGAGGGCTTAGAAGTCGGTACACAGTACAAACTGGTGGGCTGGCAGATGTTGAAAAAAGAAAATGCCGAGCTTCTTATCAATGGGAAACGTGTGGAAAGTGATTACACTTTTACTGCTGACAGCGAAACTATGAAAGTGGAAGTTGCCTTTACCCTTGACGCTACTTCCCTTGACGGCAAACAGCTTGTAACTTTTGAAGAATTGTACGATTTAAGCAATCCAGACGATCCGAAGAAAGTTACCGAGCATAAGGATATTGAGGATAAGGGACAGACGATTACCTTTAAGGAAAAGCCAAAAGAACCAGAGAAACCCGAAACACCACCGACACCAGAAAAGCCAAACAGACCGAGCGACAGTCCCAAAACGGGCGATAACACAAACCTTTACGGACTGCTTGCACTTCTTTTGACCTCTGGTGCTGGACTGGCAGGTATCTTCTTCTACAAACGCCGTAAAATGAAAAAATCATAAGGCGGTAACGGTATGAGAAAAGAAAAATCACGCTCTCCGCCGAAGTTGTCAAACGGCAGACTTCCGCTTATTCTGGCTTGTCTGCCAACAACCTGCAAGAACACGGATAGTCAAGGGTGCGTAAGCATTGATTTTACCCTTTACTATCTGTGGGATTGCTGGTACTTCCCAAACCGCCAGAATAAGAAATCACAATCAATTTATCAAAAATAGAAAGAAACGAGGTAAAACAATATGGAAATGAAATATGTCGTGCCAGATATGGTACAGTCTTTTGGAACTCTTGAATTTGCAGGCGAAAGTGAGCCAGTCTTTGAAAGAGATAAAAATAACCGCAGGGTCTTAGCAAGACGAAGCTATAACCTTTATTCTGACGTACAGAAAGGCGAAAATGTTGTGGTAGAAATTCCCGTGCAGGCTGGCGAAAAAAAGTTCAAGTATGAACAGAAAGTAAAACTTGTCAATCCGAAGTTATACGGCAGAGGTTATGCAATCGGGGATATGGGACATACCGATTATGTGTTAGTTGCTGATGATATTGTAGCAGTTGAAGAAAAGTAAAGGAGTGAAGAATTTATGAGATTATCAAACGGGTTTGTTATTGACAAAGAGAAAACATTTGGAGAATTAAAATTTACAGCGGTGCGTGATGTGTTCTTACAGAATGAGGACGGGACACCGAGTACCCAGCTTAAAAAGCGTATCTATGATTTGAAGTGCAGTTTGCATGGTGGAATTATCCCCGTGTCTGTACCGCCAGAAGTACCGTTAAGAGAATTTCCGTACAATGCAGTTGTGGAGCTTGTCAATCCAGTAGCCGATACGGTATCAAGAAAGACCTATACGGGTGCAGATGTGGACTGGTATGTAAAGGCAGAGGATATTGTATTGAAGAATAAAGGCAATCAAAACGTAGGCAGTCCACAGAACCATACACCGCAGGGACAGCCGAAAAAATAGGCTTGCTGAATAGATTTTCGTTGTAGCGGATATATAAAACTGTTATAATATGGGTATGAAAAATTTAATTATAAGGAGTGCTGTTTATGATAAGAGCTATTATATTTGCTGTATTTGTTGTCCCTATTATATCTCTCGTATTAGATAAGACACAAAAAGCAACTAAAAAAGAAAAATTCACAAATACTGTTTTTGTATCACACGCCTATCAAACAGTATGTCATATTTGTTCATTGATAATGGTAGGAATTGCAATAGCTTTAGGATTGTTCATGGGATTTGATAATACGGTGGGACACTCTGTTGTTTTTGCTATTTTTGTTCTATTGATTGAATTTTGTGCGTGGGCATTAAAAAGACATAAGGTAGTAATTGACGGAAATAATTTGCGTATTACTCCTGCTGTTGGAAGAACAAGAGAAATTTCATTTAATGATATTTCCCGTTGCACAGAAAAAGAGCAAATAGGATTGAAAATATTTGTAGGAAACAAAAAAATTTGTACAGTTTCTTGCGACTGTGTTGGATATAAAGAATTTCTTGAAATGTTAAAAGAGAAAAATTTACTCTAATACGTTTCGCCCAAATAAACAGTTATATTATTTTAGCAGTTAGTCTTAGGATTGACTGCTTTTTTCATACCCAGAAAGGAGTGATTGATTTATGCAAAAGATTTTTAACAAAGGACACCGTATCAGAGCCAGCGACAAGCACCTTGTCTACTACTTTTCCATAGGAACGCTTCTGTTTGTATTCGTGGCGGTTCTCCTGCTACTGAATATCAAACAGCTCATGCGTACTGATTGGGAACATTTCAGCTTGTTAGAGAACGGCTTGACGCTTTCCCCTTACAACTTCATAACTATACTGATAGCGACTGGTGTTTGTGCATTGGTCGTTTTTCTGTATTACCACTTCTGTTACGATAGTTTCAAGAAGCTCCTGCACCGTCAAAAGCTGGCAAGAATGGTACTGGAAAATAAGTGGTATGAAGCCGATACCGTACAAGACAGCGGTTTTTTTACTGACCTGCAAAGCAGATCAAGGGAAAAAATCGTCTGGTTTCCAAAGATTTATTATCAAATGGAAAAGGGACTGCTTCATATCCGCTGTGAAATTACGCTGGGAAAATATCAAGACCAGCTTTTACGGTTAGAGGATAAATTGGAAAGTGGCTTATATTGTGAGCTGACCGACAAGACCCTGCATGACGGCTATATTGAATATACTCTGCTTTATGATATGATAGCGAACCGCATTACCATTGATGAAGTACGGGCAGAAAACGGCTGTCTGAAACTGATGAAAAATCTTGTCTGGGAATATGACGCACTCCCTCACGCTCTGATTGCTGGTGGAACGGGTGGCGGTAAAACTTATTTTCTGCTGACGCTTATTGAAGCCTTACTGCATACCAACGCTGTCCTTTACATCTTAGACCCGAAGAACGCTGACCTTGCAGACTTAGGGACAGTTATGGGAAATGTGTATCACACCAAAGAAGAAATGATTGATTGTGTCAATGCCTTTTATGAGGGAATGGTACAGCGAAGTGAGGAAATGAAGCAACACCCGAACTATAAGACGGGCGAAAACTACGCCTATCTGGGACTGCCACCCTGCTTTCTTATCTTTGATGAATATGTGGCATTTTTTGAAATGCTGGGGACAAAGGAAAGCGTGGGCTTGCTTAGCCAGTTAAAGAAAATCGTTATGTTAGGACGACAAGCAGGTTATTTCCTTATCGTTGCCTGCCAGCGTCCAGACGCAAAGTATTTCTCTGACGGTATCAGAGATAACTTCAATTTCCGTGTGGGACTTGGGCGTATCAGCGAATTAGGTTACGGTATGCTGTTCGGTTCAGATGTGAAAAAGCAGTTTTTCCAGAAGCGTATCAAGGGGCGTGGCTATTGTGATATGGGAACAAGCGTGATAAGCGAATTTTACACGCCTTTAGTCCCCAAAGGACATGATTTTTTACAAACAATCGGCAGGCTTGCACAAGAAAGACAAGTCATGCCAGAACAACAAGGAAAGGAAGATGTGATTGAATAAGGACACATTAAATGTTTATCACGCACCCACAGAGAAAAACTACCTCTGTTTGTGCTTGAATACAGATATTTTTACAACGGATTGCAGGAAATATATGTTAGATTGTTTTTTAGATTATTCTGTCAATCCAAATCTGCGATTTCATTCAAGGATAGATAAAATCATTGATGATGTTATTCGTGAAAAAATCAACATTCCTCATAAGTTTAGAATGAGGTTGGAAAGTAGACATTGCGTTGAAAGCAGGATAATCTATTTTCGATTTCGAGTTTTAGATAAGGCTTGTCTGCAATGTAATGTATTTCTTAAAGGGCTGTCTGAAGAAATGAAAGAAGCACTTTCAGATGAAAGAATAGATTTTGCGGTTATCTATGAGGGCATACAAGGTTCACAGCAGGACACAGACACGGACGACAAGGACGGGTTTTGCGGTTCTCAACCGCAAGTTCCGTTCTTGGCGGACGGGGCTTGTCCCGTCCGCTGATAAAACCCCTCGGTATCTAACAGAGGGGTACGTTTGCAAATAAACAATAGACAAAAAACATAGGAAACATAAGGCTTCTGACATGGTTTCCTAGTAAAAATCGGCTGTGAAGTCGCCTTAAAAAACTTCACACTTTACAGATTGGGGGTATGGTTCTGAATGAAGAACAATGGATAAAAGAATTACGGGAGAAACGGATTGCTTATGGTATCTCACAAGGCAGGCTGGCGTTGGCTTCTGGTATCACAAGGGAATATCTCAACAAGATAGAAAGTGGAAAAATGAAGCCGTCAAAAGAACTTCTGGAAACTCTGCATAAAGAACTGGCAAGGTTCAATCCAGAAGCACCGCTTACCATGCTGTTTGATTATGTGAAAATCCGTTTTCCCACGCTGGATATACAGCACATCATCAAAGACATATTAAAACTGAATATCAACTATATGCTCCATGAAGATTACGGGCGTTACAGTTATACGGAGCATTATTCTTTAGGGGACATCTTTATCTATACGTCGGCTGACGAAGAAAAAGGTGTCCTTTTAGAGTTAAAGGGGCGTGGGTGCAGGCAGTTTGAAAGTTACCTGCTGGCACAGCAAAGAAGCTGGTATGACTTTCTCATGGACGCACTCGTAGACGGTGGCGTGATGAAGCGTATCGACCTTGCTATCAACGACCATACGGGCATTTTGGATATTCCAGAGCTTGCGGAAAAATGCAGGAAACGGGAATATATCGGAAAGTCCAGAAGCTATAAGTTTTACCAGTCGGGCGAGCTTATCAAGCACAGAGAGGACGACAGAGAATATATGGGACGTACCCTTTATCTTGGTTCGCTGAAATCAGATGTGTATTTCTGTATCTATGAAAAGGACTATGAGCAGTACGTCAAGCTGGGGACACCTCTGGAAGAAGCCGACATTATCAACCGTTTTGAGATACGGCTTCGGAATGAACGAGCCTATTATGCAGTACGAGATTTGCTGACCTATTATGACGCAGAGCAGACCGCCTTTTCTATCATCAACCAGTATGTGCGGTTTGTTGATGAAGAACCAGACAAGCGAAAAAATGACTGGAAACTCAATGACCGCTGGGCGTGGTTTATCGGCGATAACAGACAGAGCTTGAAGCTGACGACAAAGCCAGAGCCTTATACCTTAGACCGTACATTGCGGTGGGTACAAAGGCAGGTAGCACCAACCTTGAAAATGCTGAAAAAGATTGATAAGGGAAACGGTACAGACTACATGGAAACAATCGAACAGCAGGCAAAGCTCACAGAAAAGCATGAAATGATAATCAAACAGCAGACGACCCCTGCAAAAGATTTAGTAGAAAGTTAGGAGTGATAAAAATGTGGGTATTATTAAAAGACTTCCTGCTGGTATCTATGGGAATGGGTATCGGTGTAGTCTTGATGTGTATTTTGAATATCGGCAAAGAAGCTGACTATGAAATGAAACAATTAGAAGAAAGCGAGGACAATTAAATGAATTTCGGACAAAATTTGTATCAATGGTTTTTATCAAACGCACAGAGCTTAGTGCTTATGGCGATTGTGGTTATCGGTATCTACTTAGGGTTTAAACGTGAGTTTTCAAAACTTATTGGCTTCTTGGTAGTTGCCTTGATTGCTGTCGGTTTGGTATTCAATGCTGGCGGTGTGAAAGATGTACTGTTAGAGCTGTTCAATAAGATTATTGGTGCATAAAATTTTATTGTGGTACTGATATGCGAATGATATAATCGGGGTGTGAAAAAAGATAAAATAGATTAGGAGTTAAGCTATGGATTATATTATACGAGAAATAAAAAAGGAAGAATATGATTTACTCAATGACTTTTTGTATAATGCAATTTATATTCCAGACGGTGTTGAGCCACCACCTAAATCAATCATTAACTGCCCAGAATTGCAAGAATATGTTTTTGAATTCGGAAAGCGAAAAGATGATAGGGCTTTAGTTGCGGAAGTTCAAGGAAATGTTGTTGGTGCTATTTGGGTACGAATAATGAACGATTACGGACACATTGACAATGATACACCGTCCCTTGCTATGTCTGTTTTTCAAAAGTATAGAGGACAAGGGATTGGAACTTCATTATTGCAACAGTTATTGTTGGTGGAAAAAACTTCTGGATATTCAAAACTTTCCTTATCTGTTCAAAAAAATAATTATGCAGTAAAGATGTATAAGAAAGCAGGTTTTCTTGTTGTTGATGAAAATAGCGAAGAATATATTATGACTGTAAATCTATAACAGATAATCTAGTTTACAATTTCATATCCATACACACAAAGCAGTTAGTCTTAGGATTGACTGCTTTTTTCTTACCTAAATTTCAGATTGGAGTGATGAAATGAGCGATATTTTTAAGGATATGCAGGTAAAGGTTGGCTGTGAATATATTTCCGACCAGCCCTCTTACAAGCGTAAGGTGTGGCAGGAAATGAAACGGCTGAACCTTGCCGACTATGAAGAAAGACAGTTAGAAGATTTTTCAAAGTATGTGTTTGGTATGCCGTACCAGACCTTAAAAGATGTGATGAAACAACAGAAAGGACGTGAGGAACAATGCAGGAAACAAGGGTGCTGGTGGAAACGAGAGGAACAACTGGCGAAGAAACAATATCATACTGGTTCGACCTGCCGATAGATGTTGCCGAGTTTGAAGAAAAGTTAGGTGTCGGTGCAGAAAGTGGGGATTACCGCATTATTGAAAAGGTGTTGGCTTTTGCTAATGAAGTTCACGAACATACCAGCGTGTATCAGCTCAACGAATTAGATTTTATGTACCGCCAGCTTTCAAGCGATATGCAGGAAGAATATGTATCACTTCTTACGGTGTTTGAGAATTTAGAAGCACTTTATATTTGCAGGAACGTGATTACGGTTTATCCCGACTGCAAAAGCATGATAGATGTTGCAAGGCAAAAGCTGATGAACGACCCGACGTTCAAACATTTATCCGAGGACTGTCAAGAATATTACTTTGACTTTGAAGCCTACGCTTCTCACTTGCAGGAACACGGGAAATTTTTAGTAACGGAACACGGTATCTTTGAACTGCCAGAGTAGGAAATGAGGTGGTGCTTATGATTGATGATATGGCGGTTTATATTGCTAATCTTGGCAAATACAACGAGGGCTATTTAGTCGGTGCGTGGTTCACGTTCCCCATTGACGAGGAAGATGTGAAAGAAAAAATCGGCTTGAATGAACAGTATGAGGAATACGCAATCCATGATACCGATAACTTTCCCATTGCGATTGGCGAGTATGTTTCCATTGAAGAACTGAACTCTATGTATGAAATGATAGAGGAACTTCCCGACTATATCGTAGAGTGTCTGGACGAATTTATCAGCCACTACGGGACGCTGGAAGAAGTCGTGGAACACAAGGACGATATTTATTATTATCCAGACTGTGAAACCATGACAGACGTTGCCTACTACTACATAGACGAATTGCAGGCACTTGGCGACATTCCACCCAGCTTACAGAACTACATTGACTATGAAGCCTACGGGCGAGATTTGGATATGGGCGGTTGCTTCATTGAAACAAGCCGAGGTATGTGCGAGATACCATATTAACGCTGGAAGATCAGCGACAAGCATTGTTGCTACTGACAGCGTATTTCTCTTTTAAGGGACAGTCTGAAACATGGCTGTCCTTTTCTATAGGTAATTGCGAAACAAGTTCGCAATCCTAACTAAAAAGCGGTAAGAATCTTGCAACGCAGGATTCTTAAGATGAAAAATAGGTACTTCTAAATTTGAACATGACTAAAAGACTTCCCAGATAAACTGCGAAGAAAAGATTGTATGCATATTAATAATCAGGCAATCAAAGGCTTCAAACTCCGGATGTATTGGTATTGATGAATCTTATCAGCGACAAGCACAGTAACAAGCTGGGTAATTCCTGCAAGCAGTAAATCAGCATGAAGTGTTTTCTCATTCTGTGTTTTACGATCTGCAATGCAGAAACTATCTTTGAAATGGTTGATTGACTTTTCAACATTTACACGGATCTTGTAAGTATCCTCCCATTCCTGTGAGCCGCGTTCTACACCAGGATAGGCACGAAGGTTCTTTTCAGGATAAATGTAGATCATTCGTCCGCAGGAAGAAGATGTACATGGATTGTCACAATGACATACGCGATGTTTTGACTTGTCGGCAGGATTGTATTCCCATTTCATTTTTGGACATACAAACTTCATGGTAGGAAGTTTGCTCCGCAAATGGGATCTGCTTCCTTCACGCCGCATCGGAAGTGATGGATCGTGAGGACAGCAGGGAATACCGTTTTCATTGACAGTATAGTCGGTTCCTTCCACAGAAAGCTTTGTTTTTAAAGGGATAAAAGCTTTTTGAAAGCCAATTTCTTCAAAGAGGGATTTGTAAATGTTAATGGCATCAAACGCAGCATCTCCAAGAAACGTCTTTGAATTTATTAAAGGATGTTTCTGGAAAAAGTCAATTAAAACTGGAAGAAGTGCTTTCGAATCGGCAAGGGATTTATCCTCATCCGGTGAATCTGATTTCTTCCCTACAACGATATCAGGATGTTTTTTTAGAAAGTCCTTGTTGTAGAAAGTGATGTCACGAACAATACCAAGCCCGTTCGTAATAATACCAAATTTATAGGCGTAACAGAAATGTCCATTGATGTACATCTGCTGGATTGCCTGATTGGAAGCCGCATGAGTTGGCATAGAGCCATAAGCAGCTTTATAAGGATCATAGGAATCATCAAGGTTATGGGACTTTTTGAAAGCCTTTAGCTGCTTGATAATACGGTTGGCATATTTTGGGTTATTTTCTGTAACCCATGCTTCAATGCCAGAGGTATCAAAGATTGTCATGGAAGCAAGGGCAGGATCAAGACTTTGGCAGATCGGTTCGGTCAGATCAACAAGATGATCGAACATAGATTGTAAGTCCGATAAAAAATCCTGTTTGAAACGTGTAAATTTGGAACCATCCGGAACAACATCAAAACCGCAGAAATCACGCAGTTCCTGGGAAAATTTCAAAAATACGATCAGGAGTGTGTCCGTCGGGATTGAGAAAATACGCTGGATAAGAAGTGCCTTAAGCATTGGATAAAGCTGATGTTTGCGAGGTCTTCCGGTACTGGCGTAAAAATGAGAAATAAAAGAAACAGGAATAATTTCATCAAGGTCAATGGCTTCATCAAGAAGCGAAAGGAACTGATATTTGTCGTTGTCGAATTTATTTTGACAATCTTCAAAAATTTCTGCCAAAGTGAGCTGTTTATATGTTATCATGTAGGTATATCTCCTTTAGGTGGATTGGTTAATTAGTTTCTAGGCAATTCTATTTTACCATAAACCTTGAGGAGATATTTTATTTTAACAACAAAAAAATGCCGTATTTATGCGGCTTTTGGCGTTTCGCAAACGCCTAGTCCTTTTCTATTTTGAAAGGAGCTGAAAGAACTTGAAAAAGATTAAATCTTATACGGGTATCTGGAACGTGGAAAAAGTCTTGTATGCAATTAATGACTTTAACTTGCCCTTTCCCGTTACCTTTACGCAGATTACATGGTTTGTGATTACAGAATTTATCATCATTCTGTTTGGGGATATTCCCCCACTTTCCATGATTGAGGGAGCATTTCTCAAATACTTCGGTATTCCCGTTGCTCTCACTTGGTTTATGTCGCAGAAAACTTTTGACGGAAAGAAGCCGTACAGCTTTTTGAAATCACAGATAACCTATGCCCTGCGACCAAAAATCACTTATGCAGGAAAAGCCGTAAAACTGCATAAGCAGATACTCAATGAAACAATCACGGCAGTAAGGAGTGTGAACTATGTTCCCGATAAAATATATTGACAATAACCTTGTCTGGAACAAGGACAATGAGGTGTTTGCCTATTATGAGCTGATACCGTACAACTATTCTTTCTTATCCGCAGAGCAGAAATTTATCGTGCATGACAGCTTTCGCCAGCTTATCGCACAGTCCCGTGAGGGTAAAATTCATGCGTTGCAGATTGCCACAGAAAGCTCAATCCGAAGTATGCAGGAGCAGTCAAAAAAGCTGGTAACTGGAAAATTAAAGGAAGTTGCCTATCAGAAGATAGACGAACAGACCGAAGCGTTAGTATCTATGATTGGGGATAATCAAGTGGACTACCGCTTTTTTCTTGGCTTTAAGCTCATGGTTACGGAAGAACAGCTCAATCTGAAGAACATCAAAAAATCGGCGTGGCTGACGTTCACGGAATTTCTCCATGAAGTGAACCACACGCTGATGAACGACTTTGTTTCCATGCCGAATGATGAAATCAACCGCTACATGAAAATGGAAAAGTTACTGGAAAACAAAATATCCCGTCGTTTCAAGGTGCGACGCTTGGAAACAAACGACTTCGGGTATCTCATAGAACATCTTTACGGTAGGGACGGTGTCGCTTATGAAGATTATGAGTATCAGTTACCAAAGAAGAAATTGAGGAGAGAAACGCAGATAAAATACTACGACCTTATTCGTCCGACAAGATGTGTGATTGAGGAAAGCCAAAGGTATTTACGATTGGAACATGAGGACAAGGAAAGCTATGTGTCCTACTTTACCGTCAATGCGATTGTGGGCGAGCTGGATTTTCCGTCCAGTGAAATCTTCTATTTCCAGCAACAGCAATTCACATTCCCCGTTGATACTTCTATGAATGTAGAAATCGTGGAAAATCGGAAAGCATTAACGACAGTCCGCAACAAGAAAAAGGAATTGAAAGACCTTGACAATCACGCTTATCAAGCAGGAAGTGAAACCAGCTCAAATGTGGTGGACGCATTAGATAGCGTGGACGAGCTGGAAACGGACTTAGACCAGAGCAAAGAAAGTATGTATAAGTTAAGCTACGTCATACGGGTGTCTGCACCCGATCTTGACGAGCTGAAACGCCGTTGTGATGAAGTCAAGGACTTTTACGACGACCTCAATGTAAAACTGGTGCGTCCTGCTGGGGATATGCTGGGGCTTCATTCAGAATTTCTTCCTGCCAGCAAGCGATATATCAATGATTATGTGCAGTATGTAAAATCAGATTTTCTAGCAGGGCTTGGTTTTGGTGCTACCCAGCAGTTAGGAGAAACTACGGGTATCTATATGGGCTATTCTGTTGATACGGGAAGAAATGTGTACCTGCAACCGTCCCTTGCCAGTCAAGGTGTAAAAGGTACAGTTACCAACGCTTTAGCGTCTGCTTTTGTCGGTTCGCTTGGCGGTGGGAAATCGTTCTGTAACAATCTTCTGGTGTATTATTCGGTGCTGTTTGGCGGTCAAGCACTTCTGTTAGACCCTAAAAGTGAGCGTGGCAACTGGAAAGAAACGCTCCCAGAAATCGCCCATGAAATCAATATCGTAAACCTAACAAGCGACAAGGACAATGCAGGACTTCTTGACCCATTCGTGATTATGAAGAATGTTAAGGACGCTGAAAGTCTGGCAATCGACATCTTAACATTCCTTACGGGTATTTCCTCTAGGGACGGCGAAAAATTTCCCGTGTTACGAAAAGCGGTACGTTCTGTTACCCAGAGCGACAGTCGGGGCTTGCTCCATGTGATAGACGAGTTACGCCGTGAAGATACGCCAGTATCAAGAAATATCGCAGACCATATCGACAGCTTCACGGACTACGACTTTGCACACCTGCTGTTTTCAGACGGTACGGTGGAAAATGCTATCAGTCTGGATAATCAGCTCAATATCATTCAAGTAGCTGACCTTGTGTTGCCAGATAAGGACACAACTTTTGAGGAATACACGACCATTGAATTATTGTCGGTGTCTATGCTGATTGTGATTAGTACCTTTGCCCTTGATTTTATCCATTCTGACAGAAGTATTTTTAAGATTGTAGACCTTGACGAAGCGTGGGCGTTCTTAAATGTGGCACAAGGCGAAACCTTATCAAACAAGCTGGTTCGTGCTGGACGAGCTATGCAGGCAGGCGTTTATTTCGTTACACAATCTTCTGGGGACGTGGCAAAGGAAAGTCTGAAAAACAATATCGGCTTGAAGTTTGCCTTTCGTTCTACTGACATCAACGAGATAAAGCAGACCTTAGAATTTTTCGGCATTGACAAGGACGACGAAAATAACCAGAAACGCTTGCGTGATTTGGAGAACGGACAATGTTTATTACAGGATTTATACGGGCGTGTCGGTGTGGTGCAGATACACCCCGTTTTTGAAGAACTGCTACACGCCTTTGATACAAGACCGCCCGTACAGAGAAATGAGGTGGAGTGATGAAAGAAAGGATAAAAGGTGCGTTCACAAAAAAGAAGATTTTCCACTTTCTTAAAATGGCTCTGTTCGTGGTGGCACTCTCCCTTATCCTGCTTTCACTTTTGGGGACGGTGGCTCATGCGACGGGGCTTGTGGACGATACCATAAACGCAGAAAATCTTTACTCAAAATATCCCCTTTCCAACTACCAGCTTGATTTTTATGTGGATAATAGCTGGTCGTGGCTTCCGTGGAACTGGCTGGACGGTATCGGAAAATCGGTGCAGTACGGGCTTTACTGCATTACCAACTTTGTCTGGACGATAAGCCTATATTTAAGCAATGCTACGGGCTATGTGGTGCAGGAAGCCTACAAACTTGATTTTATTAACGATATGGCAGACAGTATCGGAAAAAGCATACAGACCCTTGCAGGTGTTACGGCAAACGGTTTTTCCAGCTCTGGCTTCTATGTTGGTTTCCTGCTTCTCATTATCTTAGTGGTGGGACTTTATGTTGCATATACGGGACTTATCAAACGGGAAACCAGTAAAGCACTTCATGCCGTTATCAACTTTGTGGTGGTGTTCGTGCTGTCCGCTTCGTTTATTGCCTATGCTCCCGACTACATCAAGAAGATAAATGAGTTTTCATCAGACATCAGTACCGCTTCACTTGACTTGGGAACAAAAATCATGCTCCCAAACTCTGACAGCGAGGGCAAGGACAGCGTAGACTTGATACGGGACAGTCTATTTTCTATTCAAGTGGAACAGCCGTGGTTACTCTTACAATTCGGGAACAGCAACGCAGAAGAAATCGGGGCAGACCGTGTAGAAGCTCTTGTATCGGCAAGCCCAGAGGACGAGGACGGAAAGACCAGAGAGGAAGTCGTGAAAACAGAAATCGAGGATAACGACAACAACAATCTGACGATACCGCAGGTGGTAAACCGCTTGGGTATGGTGTTCTTCCTATTCATTTTTAATATAGGTATCACAATCTTTGTATTCTTACTGATGGGGATAATGATGTTAAGCCAGATACTTTTTATTATCTTTGCAATGTTTTTGCCTATCAGTTTTCTTCTTTCCATGATACCTAGTCAAGAAAATCTGGCAAAGCAGGCAATCGTGAGGGTGTTTAATACCATAATGACACGGGCAGGAATAACGCTCATTGTAACGGTGGCGTTCAGTATTTCCAGTATGTTTTATAACATCTCCAAAGATTACCCGTTTTTTATGGTGGCGTTCTTACAGATAGTGTGTTTCGCAGGTATCTTTATCAAGTTAGGCGACTTAATGAATATGTTCTCTTTGAACGCTGGCGACAGTCAAAATATGGGACGCAGGATATTCCGCAGACCGTATCTGTTTATGCGACATAGAGCTAGGCGTATGGAACACCGTATTGCAAGGGCAGTAAGTGCTGGCGGTATTTCGGGTGGTGTGGCTGGTGCGGTGGCTGGAAGTGCCGTTGCTGGCAAACGAGCGGAAAGAAAAAATACAGCTTCTAAAGAAAATCGGGGCAATACCACTTCCAGCATGGGACAGCGAGCAGGCTCAAAGGTGGGTGCTGTCTTAGATACGAAAAATAAAGTGAAAGACAAGGCAAACGCTGTCAAAGAAAACATCAAGGATATGCCGACACAGACCGCTTATGCGGTATATTCCGCAAAGGAAAAGGCAAAGTCCAGCGTATCAGATTTCAAGCGTGGCATGGTGCAGGAACAGCAGTCCAGACAGACGGGACGATTGGAAAAGCAGGAGCAACGCAGGCAGAATATCGCTGACAAGCGTATGGAGCTTCAAAAAGCACAAGAAGCAAGGCAGGCACAGCGAAAGGCTGACGGATCAGCGACAACGGGAGCTACCCGTCCCCATGAGCGACCAGCCACAGCTTCGACCATTCCAAAGCCGAGTGTGGAAAAAATGCAGGAAGTCAAACGCCCTGCCACAGCGACCACTTCAAAGATAAGTGAGCCAGTCAAGACAAGTGTTATCAAAGAGCGTCCGTTATCTTCTGGTGCTTCTGATAGAAAAGCGTCCCAGCCTATACAGCCAGCACATAGGCAGAATGTAGAAAAAGTGGTATCGCAGGAAACACACCAGAATTACAAAGCAGAGCGTACCACAAAGGCACAGACCTTTGAACAATCAAAGCGTACAACGGAACATACCGAAAAGAACCGTAACCTTGTAATGAAGAAAGGACAGAAGAAAAAATGAAACTGAAACATATCGCTCTTATTGGCAGTCTGTTTCCTATCCTCTTTTCTCTGGTGCTGTTCTTTGGTGTCCTCATTAGTGCGGACAGCGACGACGAAAACAGCAACTTTTCTTCTGGCATTACGGTTATGAATTTATCCGCAGAAGTTTTGAAACATCAGCCTATGGTGGAAAAATACGCCAGAGAAAACGGTATCTCCGAGTATGTCAATGTGCTACTTGCTATTATTCAAGTAGAAAGTGGCGGTACGGCAGAAGATGTTATGCAGAGTTCGGAAAGTTTGGGACTACCACCCAACTCTTTAGATAGCGAAAGTTCAATCAAGCAGGGGTGTAAATATTTTGCGTCCCTGCTTTCTTCCTGCCAAAATCAAGGTATCGACGACTTGAATGTAGCGATACAGTCCTATAATTATGGCGGTGGTTATGTGGGATATGTGGCAGGAAAAGGAAAGAAATATACCTTTAATCTTGCAGAGAGCTTCGCCCGTGAGAAATCGGGTGGAAAGAAAGTAACCTACACCAACCCGATAGCCGTTGCAAAGAACGGGGGCTGGCGGTATGGCTATGGAAATATGTTCTATGTGGAATTAGTCAATCAGTATTTAACTGTTCCGCAGGTATCGGGAGAGCTGGCACAAAAGGTAATGAATGAAGCGTTGAAATATCAAGGCTGGAAGTATGTGTATGGCGGTAGCAATCCCAACACTTCCTTTGACTGCTCGGGACTGATGCAATGGTGTTATGGAAAAGCTGGTATCTCCTTACCGAGAACAGCACAAGCACAATATGACGCTACCCAACATCTTCCGCTTTCGCAGGCAAAGGCTGGGGACTTGGTATTTTTCCATTCCACCTATAACGCTGGTTCGTATGTAACCCACGTCGGCATTTATGTAGGAAATAACCAGATGTACCATGCGGGCGACCCGATAGGATATGCAGACCTAAGTAATAGTTACTGGCAACAGCACTTAATCGGTGCAGGACGAGTAAAACAATAGAAAGGACTTGAAAAATATGTTTAAGAAGAATAAGAAACAGACAGAAACTATCAAAGAACCAAAAGAAAAAAAGGTGCGTACTGTTAAGGTAGGCACACATAAGAAAACCGTGATTGCGTTGTGGGTGGTGCTTATCGCAAGCGTGAGCTTTGGAGTGTATAAGAATTTTACTGCTATCGACCAGCACACGACCCATGAAAAAGAAATCATTGAACTTTGCTTGCAGGACACCAACGGGATAGAAAATTTCGTGAAGAATTTTGCGAAGTCCTACTACACATGGAATAACAGCAAAGAAGCTATCGAAGCAAGGACGCAGGCAATCAGCGGTTATCTGACAAAGGAATTGCAGGACTTGAATGTTGATACAATCAGAACGGATATACCGACCAGCTCCACAGCTACAAATGTGATTGTATGGAGTATCGAACAATCGGGAACGAACACTTTTTCTGCTACCTACGAAGTAGATCAGCAGATAAAAGAGGGAGAAAAGACAAGCAATGTGAAAGCAACCTATACCGTAAAAGTCCATATAGACGCTGACGGGGATATGGTAATCGTTCAGAACCCTACCCTTGCACCAGCAATCGAAAAATCAGACTATGAGCCTAAGACACCAGAAGCAGACGCAAGTGTAGACGCTGATACTGTAAACGACGCTACCGCATTTCTGGAAACATTCTTTAAGCTGTACCCAACAGCCACAGAAAAAGAACTTGCCTATTATGTATCTGGTAATGTACTTGAACCTATCGGCAGAGATTACCTTTATTCTGAACTGATAAACCCTATCTTTACAAAGGACGGGGAGAATGTGAAAGTCAAGGTTGCTGTGAAATTCCTTGATAATCAGACAAAGGCAACGCAGGTATCGCAATATGAGCTTGTGCTACATAAGGATAGCAACTGGAAGATTATAGGATAAGTATTAAGGGGTTATCAAAAAAAGATAGCCCCCTTTACCCTAAAAGCAGAAAACGTTGCTCACGTTTCAGATATATGTTAATATTAAAATTAGAATAGATTAACAAAAAGAGATGATTGGTATGGATAATAGATTTAATAAATCTTGGTATGGAGATAAAGCACAATTAGTCGATAGTGATAATGATTGTGTTATTATAGATTATGGCTGTAAAGGAAAAGGTATTATTACAAGTTATAATCTTTATGACGGTATCACACTTTGTTTTCTTGATTTTTATACAGATGAAATTATGCCCTCACAAAAATTTAATCCTGATATAATTTCTATTGTCCATTGTCAAGCGGGGCGTTATGAATGTGAATTTTCTAATCATCAGATGTTTTATTTGTCAGAAGGATATTTCAGTATTATGGGGACTAAACATTTGCCTATATCTTTTTCCTTTCCCCTAAAAAAATGTTACGCATTTAGCTTAGTCATAGATAAACACGCCCTTAGTGCAGATACACAAAAAATTCTAAATGATTTTTGCTTAGATATGGACAAAATAAGTGAAAGATTAAAGTTAAATAAAAATGGATATTTAAGTCATGCAGACTTTGAGTTAGGACATCTTTTTGAAGAATTTTATAATGCTAAAGATAAGGAAAGTATTACCTATTTTCGTGTTAAAGCAATCGAATTTTTATATTTCATCAACAAACTGTCGGGCAATGAAGAAACTGAATTTCGATATTTCAACAAAAAATATATACAAATAACAAAAGATGTTTGCAAATATATGACAGAACATTTAGAAGAAAAAGTATCTCTGGAACAATTAGCTTATGAAAAAGGAATTAACTTGTCGTTACTGTATAAAGTCTTTGCACAAGTATATGGAGATACTCCTTATTCTTACATAAAAAAATACAAGATGAATATAGCGTCTAATGAATTAAGAAATTCAAAGCGTAAAATAAATGATATTGCGTTAAGTCTTGGATATAGTAATGCAAGTAAATTTTCTATTGCATTTCAATCGGTATATGGTATTTTACCTAAAGATTATCGAAAGGCAGAAAATTAACACTTTTGGGCTATTTTTTGGATAGATATATAGCTATGGAGTAGAAGCAAATAAATATAAAAAGTAAAATGATGTATGTTAGCAAGAGCTAACTACATCATTTTTTAGTTAGGAGGATTTATTATGGCAAAGAAAACGCCAAAACAGGTAAAGCCTAAAACTGGCTTGGCACGATGTATGGAACTGGCTTCAAATAAGAAAGGACTGATTTTTATATCCGCTATTCTTTCTTCCTTAGCGTCGATTGCTTCATTTATTCCTTATATTGCAGTTTACTTCATCATTCGTTCTATTCTTCAAGTTTATCCAAATTTGAATAGCTTAGATGTCAATGAAGTAATAGGGTATGGCTGGTTGGCTCTGGGTGGAATTATCGCAAATATTTTGTTGTATTTTTTGGCGATATTTTGTTCTCATCTTGCGGCTTTTGGAACATTGTATGAATTAAAGGTTAAATTTGCAGAACATATTACCAAAATACCTTTAGGTTATCATTTGACGATTGGAAGTGGACGGTTAAGAAAAATCATGGACGAAAATATAGAAAGTGTTGAGGGTTTCATTGCACATCAATTTCCTGATTTTGTGGCTTCCGTAACTGCTCCGATTGTTATGGTTATTTTATTATTTGCTATTGATTGGAGATTCGGCATTGCTTCTCTTGTTGGTATTATTTTAGCTTTTATTGTTCAGTTTATGGGTTATGGAAGTGGGGCAATGAAAGAAAATATGGGGAAATATCAAATTGCTCTTGAAGATATGAATAATGCGTCTGTTGAATATGTACGAGGTATGCCAGTCGTTAAGGCTTTTAATCAGACAGCTAATTCATTTGAACAGTTAAAACATGCAATCTCTCAATATACAGAATGGGTATTGAAATTTTCATTAGGTTGGCAAAATTGTATGCCTGCATTTACAACGATAATTAACAATATTTATCTTGTGCTTATACCCGTAGGTATTTTAATTGGTACTAATGCAGTAAACCAGAAAGAATTTCTGATGACTTTCATCTTCTATTTGCTCTTTGTTCCAGCAGTAGCGGGTATACTTAACAAAATTATGTATGTTTCAGAATCGTTTATGCAAATCAATGGAAATGTTGCAAGAATGGACGAAATATTTAATATTCCAGTCTTAAAAGATACACAAATATCAAAGACTTTTGATAATGACAATGTTACATTCGATAATGTTAGTTTTTCTTATACTGGAAAAGAGAATGAACTGGCAATAAAAAATGTTTCTTTTGAAGCAAAGCAAGGGGAAATAACAGCGATCGTCGGCTTATCTGGTGGTGGAAAAAGTACGATTGCTAATTTGATTTCTCGTTTTTGGGACGTAACCTCTGGAAGCATTAAAATAGGAAATGTTGATGTTCGTGAAGTTGGAACTAATGACTTAATGAAACATATTAGCTTTGTGTTTCAAGATATATTTCTTTTTAAGCAAAGTATTTTCGATAATATTCGCATGGGAAATCCAAACGCAACAAAAGAGCAAGTCATATCAGCTTCTAAAGCGGCACAGTGTCATGATTTTATTTCTAAATTACCAAACGGATATGATACAGTAGTCGGAACACAAGGTATACATCTTTCAGGTGGAGAACGACAGAGAATTGCTATCGCAAGAGCTATTATTAAAGACGCCCCTATCATTGTATTAGATGAAGCAACTGCATTTAGCGACCCTGAAAATGAATATTTGATACAAAAGGCTTTTGAGAAACTTATGCAAGACAAAACTGTCATTATGATTGCACACCGTCTTTCTACAATTCGTAATGCAAATAAAATTATTGTTATGGAAAATGGTCGCTTAATTGAAAGTGGAAAACATAATGATTTAATACAGAAAAATGGACGTTATGCTGAAATGTGGAAACATTATACAGAGGCGATTGATTGGAAAGTTCAAACAAAGGTGGTGCAGTAAAATGAAAAAATTAAAAGAAATATTATTTTTATCAGATAAAGGCTATACTGATTTGAAAAAAGCAATCATTGCTTGTACGATTACAAATTTAGCAATGTTACTTCCGTTTTGTATTACAGTTATGGTTTTTAGTGAGCTATTAAATCCTTTTTTAGGGCAAGAGTTAGATTGGCAAAATATCTGGTTGCTTTGGGGAGCAGGTATTATTTCAGCAATCATTGTTTTCTTAGCTTCCAAAAATGATTATCGCAAGACTTATATTGCTTCTTATAAAGAGTCAAATGTTACTAGATTGCGTATTGCTGAACATCTGCGTAAACTTCCTATGAGTTTCTTCAACACAAAGGATTTATCAGAACTTACAACAAATATGATGTCGGATTGTAGTAGTATGGAGTCAATGTTAAGTAGTACTATTCCGCCTCTAATTGCAAATGGAATTTCTGTAACTTTAACCTGTGTTCTTCTTGCACTATTTGATTGGCGTTTAGCATTATGCGTTTTCATTACATTACCGATTGCTTTCTTAGTTATTTGGTGTAGCAGGAAATATCAGATAAAATTATTTGAAAAGCAAGTGGAAACAAAATTAAATGCGTCCAGTCAAGTACAAGAATATTTAGAGGGAATAAAAATCATTAAATCATGTAATTTAAGCGGCGTTCACTTTAGGACTTTGAACAGAGCGTTATTGGAAATGAAAAAAATTGCTGTTAAAGTTGAAATGGTTGTCGGTATTTTTATGTCCAGTGCAAGCATGATTTTACAAGCAGGAATAGGAATAACTATATTTGTAGGGACAATCTTATTAGTCAATGGACAAATTGAGCTATTACCTCTTCTTATGTTTTTCTTGATTGTAACAAAGATATATGGACCGATATTAGCTATTTTATCTCAATTAACTACATTATTAAATCTTAATGTCGTTACAGAAAGAATGAAAACATTATTGACTACTCCTGCTATGAGTGGGAAAGAAGAAACACCTCAAACTTATAATATTAAGTTAAATTATGTATCTTTTGCTTATAACAATGAAGATGTTATTCACAATGTTTCATGCACAATACCACAGGGAAGCATAACAGCGTTAGTTGGTCCGTCTGGAAGCGGAAAAAGTACAATCGCAAAATTGATTGCCAGATTTTGGGATATACAAAGCGGTTCAATAACGATTGGTAATAAAAACATTAAAACAATCAATCCTGAAAATTTAATGGAAAAGATGTCCTTTGTCTTTCAAGATGTTACATTGTTTAATGATACAGTTTTTAATAATATTCAAATGGGAAATCCTAATGCTACAAAAGAACAAGTATATAAAGCTGCCAAAGTAGCTTACTGTGATGAATTTGTTCGTAATCTGCCAAATGGATATGATACTATTTTAGGAGAAAACGGAAGTACATTGTCAGGTGGAGAACGTCAAAGAATTTCTATTGCAAGAGCTTTATTAAAAGACTCTCCGATTATTCTTTTAGACGAGGCAACCGCCTCTCTTGACCCAGAAAATGAAGTTTTCGTACAAAAAGCACTTGCACATCTGATAAAAGGTAAAACAGTTATTATGATTGCACACCGTCTAAGGACTGTGGTAGATGCAGACCAGATATTAGTAATGGAAAATGGAAAAATAGTTGAACATGGAACACATAATGAGCTTATGGAAAGAAAAGGGCTATATCACAAATTATATTCTATTCAACAAGAAAGTCTGGGGTGGTCTGTATAATCGTATAGAAAAACTGATATAGAATAGAAAAATAGTATTATAAGAGCAGAAACATTAAATTTTCAATGATTTACAATATCATAACTTGCTTTTCAAGATGTTTATGCTTAAAGGAGAAACACACATATGATTGGTCTGAAAAAACGAGATATTAAAAAAGCATTGAAAGCTGGGGCAAAAGCTGGCGGTGTATCATTGTCTGATGTTCGGGCGGATATTGAAGCAACGATTGATGAAGCTATGAACAGCACCGACCCAGAGGTGCAGGCAAATTTTAAAAAGTATTTTGGAAATAAACGCCCTACATCAGAAGAATATATTTACAAGATTACCCAAAAGACAAAAGTGTAATACAAAACAAGTGCTGTAAGGGGGATTGTATTATGGAACATTTTAAGCGAAATTCTATACAATCATACACTACCTAATAGCATTTTATTAAAAACTGAATATTTTACAGCTTTAATAGCTCGTATAAAACTATATGTTTTGTGCGGGCTTTTTTTGTACCCGAAAAAATTTTTTCAATTTTTTTCAAATTCCTGCAACAAATCACACCTTGCCGTACAGATATGGTGCGGAAAGAGGGATAAACACTTTTCACGTCATAACGGAAAGGGGGTGTGATGATATGAAACCGTCGAACTTCCAAAGAACGATACAATGTCAATTCGATTGCAAGCTCAAACGTGTAGTAAAGGGCATTGTCCGTAATTACCGCAAAGAATTAAAGCGACGAAGAAATAAGGAAATTTCCTATTGTGAACTTCCAGAAATCGTCGTGGAAAAGCTGGCTGTCTGGGACGAATATGAAAGCGATTATACCGCCTTTGATGTATGCGGTATTGAGGTTCGTGTCCTTGATGATGATTTAGCAGAAGCGATTAAGTATCTGTCTGAAAAGGACAGAGAAATCTTGTTGATGTACTTCTTCTTAGGCATGAGCGATACAGAAATCGGCGACAGATTAAAGATTAACCGTTCAACGTCGTTCCGCAGTAGGAAGAACTCACTTGAAGAAATCAAGAAAAAGTTAAAGGAGAACATGAATGATGAATAACACACGCCCGTCATTTTACCTTATCTCGTCGGCTGTGGACGGCAACGTAAATTCGATTGAAAAGATACTGGCATTTTATGACCCGTACATATCAAAATGTTGTTTACGTCCATTCTATGACAGATATGGTAATGTCTGCATAGTCGTAGACATGGAATTAAAGGGACGTATCAGAGAAGCACTTATCAAAATGATGTTGGACTTTGATATTCCTTTAGAAACCGAAGAATAAGAAGCAGTAACCGCAGAGCATGATTTGTTCAATCCCCTCTTTCCTGCTCTGCTCCTGCTTTTACATGAAAGCAACACGCTTTCGCCACAGCTCTTTGACAACTGAATAAAGCAGACAGATACGTTTGTGAGATAGCGAGCCACGGGGACTGTACGCCACGACCTTTTCAAAAAGAAAGCGAGCGACCCACGCAGTGATCCGAGAGCGACTGTTGGAAAAGTCGTTTTGCCACGACCTATCCTCACAGAATAATGATACGTCCGCATGGTGCGGTTCTGCCCACAAGAATGGGAATAGTTGAGATACTAACGGAGCTTTCCAAAGCCGTCTGCCTGCTTGTAAAAAACGACACACAGTAAAGGGGGTGTATAGATTATGAACAATACTGATGTGCCTATCTGGGAAAAATATACGCTGACGATTGAAGAAGCGTCTAAATACTTCCGTATTGGCGAAAAGAAATTGCGTAAATTAGCCGAAGAAAATCTTGACGCTGGCTGGGTTATCGTGAACGGTAATCGTATTCAGATTAAGCGAAAACAATTTGAAAAAATCATAGATACATTGGACGAAATCTAATGTCATTGAGCCGTAGATATGGTATAATAAGGTATAGCGTATCACGGCTCATTCCATGACGGAAAGGAGCTTTACACTATGTCTAATGTGAAACGAAAAGACAGTAAAAATCGCAATTTGCGTAATGGAGAGAGCCAGCGAAAAGACGGAAGATACGTTTATAAATATACCGATATATACGGAAAGCCACAATTTATCTATTCTTGGAAACTTGTACCGACAGACAAGACACCTGCTGGAAAGCGTGATGATATATCGTTGAGGGAAAAAGAAGCACAGATAAAAAAAGACCTTAACGACGGTATCGACACAGTCGGCGGTAAAATGACAGTCTGCCAGCTCTACGACAAGAAGAACAGCCAAAGAAAGAACATCAAAAGGGCTACTGAAAAAGGACGACAGTATCTTATGAACGCTCTGAAAAATGACCCATTGGGTATGAGGGCGATTGATACGGTTAAGCAGTCGGACGCTAAAGAATGGGCTATTAGAATGAGTGAAAAAGGATATGCCTATAAAACGATTGATAACTATAAGCGTTCCTTGAAAGCGTCATTTTACATGGCGATACAAGACGACTGTATCAGAAAGAACCCATTTGAATTTAAGCTAAGTGATGTTCTGGAAGATGATACCGAACAGAAAGTTATCCTTACACCAGAGCAGGAAGAACGCCTGCTTGCCTTTATGGAAAAGGACAAAATTTATAGTAAGTATTATGATGAGGTTGTGCTTCTGCTGGAAACGGGACTTCGTATTTCTGAATTTTGCGGACTGACGATGCATATTGATATGCAGAACAGAGTACTCAATATAGACCACCAGTTATTGAAAGATAGCGAAATGGGTTACTATATTGAAACGCCAAAGACCAAAAACGGAAAACGGGAACTTCCATTGACAGAACGGGCTTATCAAGCAATCCAAAGAATACTAAAGAACAGAGGAAAGGCACAACCGCTGATTGTAGGTGGTTACAGCAATTTCCTATTCCTAAATCGTGAGGGCTTGCCTAAAGTTGCAGGAAACTATGAGGGCATGGTGCGAGGACTGATTAAGAAGTATAACAAGTATCACACGGACAAGTTACCGAACATCACGCCACATTCATTCAGACATACTTATTGTACGAATATGGCAAACAGAGGAATGAACCCAAACACTCTGCAATACCTCATGGGACACGCTAACATAACCATGACACTTGGCTATTACGCACACGGTACATTTCAATCTGCAAAAGCAGAACTGGAAAGACTGGCTTGTTAATATCGGAGCTTATATTTACTACTCATTTACTACTTTTGGTTGCATTTTCATGCTGGTAAATGCCAGCTTATGCAAGGTATCTTCCGAAAAGAAAATACCGATAAAGCCCTAAAATACGGGATATATCGGCATTTACCAACTTATGAAAAGATAATCAGAAATTTAGTAAGTTTTTGCCTATAAAATAGTGTTAACTTATTTTTATCGGTTTACAAGGAGAAGTGTTCTGGGCTATAATAAGATACATTAGAATAACAGTTACTGTGAGCGGAGTGAACAGTAACGAATAATAATTCTAAATGTGACAAAACAGAATGAAATAGTAATGTAATATCAGACTTATAGAATAATAACCAAGAAGGATTATTGAATGAGCAAAAAGAGATTTTCCGGGCTGCGTCTGATTCTTATGGTGCCTGTGGTGGTGCTTCTGGCCGGTGGACTGATCATCGGCGGAAGAGCTTTGCAGGAACCGGGGGAAGTAAGGACTCTTAAAAAGCAGGAGGTAGCGCAGACGGATGAAGGACATCAGGAGTATTATTTCGGCCTTCTTAATGAGAATGAACAGAGAGGCTACCGCGAGATCCTGGAGGGGATCAGAAGCTTTGAGGATAAATTTTATCTGTCTCTCTCAGGAGATAATGAGATAGACAGAGTGTATCATGCAGTGCTGAAGGATCATCCGGAGCTGTTCTGGGTACATAACCGGGAGAAAGTTTATAAGACGACTTATTCGGGCAGGGATTACTGTCAGTTTTCTCCGGGATATACTTATACAGAGGAGCAGAGACAGGAGATCACGCAGGCCATGGAGAATGCATATCAGGAGGTGGTGTCGCAGATTCCGGATGGTGCTGATGATTATACCAGGGTAATGACTGTTTATACATATGTCATAGACAATACAGAATATGTGATCTCTGATGATGACCAGAGTATAGCCGGAGCTTTCTGGAAGAAACAGGCGGTATGTGCGGGCTATGCGGGAGCAGTACAGTATCTGTTGGAGCGTCTGGATATTCCCTGTATTTATGTGGAGGGTGATGCTGCAAACAGTACCCAGGGACATGCCTGGAATATTGTAGAGCTGAACGGACAGTATTATTATGTGGATGCCACCAATGGGGACCAGCCGGACTTTCTGGAGGGTGATGCCACGCTGCTGGCAGAGCATAAGACAACGATTTATGATTATCTGTGTCCGTTCCCACAGGAGTACGAGGAGAATTATAAGGCCTCTGATGAGTTTCCTGTTCCTGCGTGTACAGCGACTGACATGAATTTTTATGTGAGAAACGGCGCCTGCTTTGATACCTATGACTGGAACAGTGTATATGACCTGTGCAGACTGCGTATTGACAGTGATGCTGCGGTGGTACGCTTTAAGTTTGGCAGCCAGGCGGCTTATGATGAGGCATATATGGATCTGATCGACAGTAATCATATCCAGGATATCGCAAAATATTATATGGAAGTCCATGGGCTGTCACAGATTTCCTACCATTACGGCGTGATCGACAATATGAAGACCTTATACTTCATGTTCTGACAGGTTTAGCTCAGATGTGTCAGTTGATGATAAGGAACGCTATAAATATATAACTAAAAGGAGTGACTGAAAATTATGGTTAATATGACAGATATATTTGGAAATGCGCTGAGTATTGCCGGAAGTTTTATGGATTCAGATCTGGTGAATCGTTTTATGATGGTAATATTTGCAGTGATCCTTGTGTTTGGAGTGCTGAACTGTATTCTGGGATACAGGCTTCTGCGTTTCTGGATGATGCTGGGAGGTTTTCTGGTAGGCGGCGGCCTTGCGCTGGTGGTTGTACATACAATGGGAATACAGGAGAAATCAACAATGCTGATCGCAGCACTGGCGGCAGGAGTTGTGTTCGCAGTGATTGCATTTCTGATCTATAAGGCAGGTGTGTTTATCCTGGCAGCAGGTATCGGCTGGGCGGCCAGTATTTATTTCCTGCATCCTACCAGCTCCGCAGTATTTTTTGCATGTATTCTGATCGGCGTAGCTCTTGGTTCCATGGCAGTGAAATACTGCAGGGAAGTGCTGATCGTGGCTACAAGTCTGATCGGTGGTATTATGGCAGGGGTTTCCCTTGCACAGCTTGGAAATCTGGCAGATATTCCCTATGGTCTGGGAATGAGTGTAGGGTTTGCAGTTCTGGGTATGCTGATCCAGTTTGCTATCAACAAACCGGTTTCTGATGAAGAGGATGAAGAAACGGTTGATGAAGAAAGCACTGAGCAGATTTACAGGCGAAATCAGGAACTGAGACAAGACCAGAGTTTTGAGCAGTCTCAGGATAGAGACATGGAGGAATCAATATATGCCAGAGGACAGAAAGGACAGGCGAGAAAAAATGGCAAAAGAAGCTAAGACAAATGCAATGAGAATGCTGGACAGACAGAAGGTTAAATATGAGGCGTTCTCCTATGAATGTGATGAATTTATTGACGGGATCCACAGTGCGGATAAGATTGGTGCTCCCTATGACCAGTCTTTTAAGACTCTGGTAATGGAAGGAAAGAGCGGCGGTTATTTCGTTTTTGTAGTTCCGATTGAAAAGGAAGTTGACCGTAAGGCGGCTGCAAAGGCTGTCGGTGAGAAGACAGTGGACATGATCCATGTGAAGGATATCACAAAGATTACCGGATATGTGAGAGGCGGCTGTAGCCCGCTGGGAATGAAGAAACCTTATCCTGTTGTGTTTGATGCATCTGCAGGAGAATTTGAGGAGATTTATGTGAGTGGCGGCCGTATCGGACTGACACTGAAGGTTCCCCTTGCTGATCTGCTTAAGGTGACAGGCGGAAAGCTGGCGGATATTATCATGAAGACAGAATAAAATAACAGGGTACGGCTAAGCCGTACCCTGTATTTTATTCTTTAGTTATCGGAAGCGTCCTCTTCATTGATCTCGAATACGTGACGTTTCTTAGCCATCTCATCACTTGCCAGATATTCATCGTAAGTAGTGATCTTGTCGATCATAGTTCCATTTGGAAGGATTTCCATGATACGGTTGGCTGTTGTCTGTACGAACTGATGGTCATGTGAGGTGAAAAGGATAACACCCGGGAATTTAATCAGACCGTTATTCAGTGCTGTGATGCTCTCCATGTCGAGGTGGTTGGTTGGCTCATCAAGGATGAGAATGTTTGCACCGGAGATCATCATCTTGGAAAGAAGACAGCGGACTTTCTCACCACCGGAAAGAACGCGTACACGTTTGATGCCGTCTTCACCGGGGAAGAGCATACGTCCGAGGAATCCACGAACATAAGTAGCATCCTTGATCTCGGAATACTGTGTCAGCCAGTCTGTAATAGTAAGGTCATTATCGAACTCTGCAGTGTTGTCCTTAGGGAAATATGCCTGGGAAGTGGTAACACCCCATTTATAATTTCCTTCATCCGGTTCCATTTCACCAACTAAGATCTTGAACAGAGTAGTGATTGCCTGTTCGTTGGCACCGACGAAAGCTACCTTGTCATCATGTCCGAGTGTGAAAGAAATGTTATCCAGAACTTTTACACCGTCGATGGTCTTGGAAAGGTTCTCCACCATAAGGACTTCGTTACCGATCTCGCGGTTTGGACGGAAGTCGATGTATGGGTATTTACGGCTGGACGGACGCATATCGTCAAGCTGGATCTTTTCCAGGGCACGTTTACGGGAAGTCGCCTGTTTGGACTTGGAAGCGTTGGCACTGAATCGGGAAATAAACTCTTGAAGTTCTTTGATCTTTTCTTCTTTCTTCTTGTTGGCTTCCTTCATCTGTTTGATGAGGAGCTGGCTGGACTCAAACCAGAAGTCATAGTTTCCGGCATAGAGCTGAATCTTGCCGTAGTCGATGTCTGCTGTATGAGTACATACTTTATTTAAGAAGTAACGGTCATGGGATACAACGATGACAGTGTTGTCAAAGTTGATCAGGAATTCTTCGAGCCATTCAATAGCAGGCAGGTCAAGGTGGTTGGTAGGCTCATCCAGAAGAAGAATGTCCGGATTACCAAACAGTGCCTGCGCCAGAAGAACTTTGACCTTCTGGCTTCCTGTAAGGTCAGCCATCTGGGAATAGTGGAGATCGGTTTCAATTCCAAGACCATTCAGAAGAGTAGCAGCATCAGATTCTGCTTCCCATCCGTTCATCTCTGCAAATTCACCTTCCAGTTCGCTGGCACGGATACCGTCTTCATCAGTGAAGTCCGCTTTTGCATAGATAGCATCTTTTTCTTTCATGATCTCATACAGTCTCTTGTTACCCATGATAACAGTATCCAGAACTGTATATGCATCATATTTGAAGTGATCCTGCTGCAGGAAAGAAAGACGCTGGCCCGGAGTGATAACAACGTCACCGTTGGTAGGCTCTAACTGTCCGGAAAGGATTTTAAGGAATGTGGACTTACCGGCACCGTTTGCACCGATGAGACCGTAGCAGTTGCCCTCAGTAAATTTGATATTTACATCTTCGAAGAGGGCCTTTTTACCTACGCGCAATGTAATATTGTTTGCTGAAATCATATCATACCTCTTTTTCGTGAAATTATTGTTTTGCAGTAACTGTCCGGCAGATTGTTTATGGAAAACGTATCTTTCGCAGGAAACAGTTACATTATTTCCTATTATATAAGTTACAACCGCTTATCATTGTACCGTAAATTGGGAAATTTGCAACTGTTTTTTGCTTTTTTGGGTTCTTTTATTTACAAAAAAAAGAAGCACTGTTATAATATAGAATAAATATAGCCTCTTGACAGACAGAAATATGAGGCATTGATATGACAGAAATAACGATTACTGTTTCCATTGTTTTATGCAAAACAGCGATGTGGACAGTAAAGGATAATTAATTTTAGAGAGGTTGCAAAGACTATGTTTATTACAAGAGAGTGCGATTATGCAGTTCGAGTGGTACGTGCGCTTTGGGGAGAGAGCAGACTGAGCGTATCCGATATCTGTGAGAAAGAAGCAATCACAGCTCCTTTTGCCTATAAGATCCTGAAGAAACTTCAGAAGGCAGAGATCGTGAAGGGATACAGAGGCGTACATGGTGGTTATTCTCTGAACAGGGGACTGGATGAGCTGACTTTATATGAGGTTTATTCAGCGATTGATCCGGATATGTTTATCATCGAATGTCTGGATCCGAAATATAACTGTGTCAGAGACGGACAGGATGGATTACCATGTCTGGTACATAGAGAATTGTTATCTGTACAGGATGAACTGATAAGTCTCCTTAAGAGAAAAACAATACAGCAGATCATGGAGGAGGCGTAGAGCCTCCTTTTTTTACTTTTATCTGCCTGATTTGTCCGAAATTTGGCATATCTGCATAATGTTAGTTATATGTAACTCGAAAAATGCACATATTTGCTACTGAAATAACAGAAAATCCCTGCTTTGTACCTCAGAAGATACAAAATATGTCAAAACAAATTGGACACAGGCAGAAGATTATGTTATAATCTACAATGAAATTTGAGGTATATTTTACTTATGCCTTGAAATAAATAATTAATTTTCATCAACCTTTAAGGAGGAAAAACAAACTATGGCAAGAAAGATGAAAACCATGGATGGTAACCATGCAGCTGCTCATGCTTCATATGCATACTCAGATGTAGCCGCTATTTACCCGATCACTCCTTCATCTGTTATGGCGGAAGCAACAGATGAATGGGCAACCCAGGGAAGAAAGAACATTTTCGGACAGGAAGTTCAGGTAACTGAAATGCAGTCTGAGGCTGGTGCAGCAGGTGCTGTACACGGATCTCTGGCAGCAGGTGCTTTAACAACAACATATACAGCATCTCAGGGTCTGTTACTTATGATCCCAAACCTTTACAAAATCGCTGGTGAGCAGTTACCTGCAGTATTCAACGTATCTGCACGTGCACTTGCTTCTCATGCACTTTCAATTTTTGGAGATCATTCAGACGTTATGGCCTGTCGTCAGACCGGATGTGCAATGCTCTGCGAATCTTCTGTACAGGAAGTTATGGACTTAACACCTGTTGCTCACCTTTCAGCAATCAAAGGTAAAGTTCCGTTCATCAACTTCTTCGATGGATTCCGTACATCTCACGAGATCCAGAAGATCGAGACATGGGATTATGAAGATCTTAAGGATATGGCAGATCTGGAAGCAATCGCTGAATTCCGTAACCATGCCCTGAATCCAAATCACCCATGCCAGAGAGGTTCCGCTCAGAACCCTGATATCTTCTTCCAGGCAAGAGAAGCATGTAACCCATACTACGATGCTCTTCCGGCAGTAGTTCAGGAATACATGGACAAAGTTAACGCTAAGATCGGTACAGATTACAAATTATTCAACTACTACGGAGCTGCTGATGCAGAACACGTAATCGTTGCTATGGGATCTGTAAACGATACAATCGAGGAGACAATCGACTACCTTGCAGCAGCAGGAAAGAAAGTCGGTGTTGTCAAAGTTCGTCTTTACAGACCATTCTGCGCACAGGCACTCATTGATGCAATTCCGGAATCTGTAAAACAGATCACAGTTCTTGACAGAACTAAAGAGCCGGGTGCACTTGGCGAGCCACTGTACCTTGACGTTGTAGCAGCATTAAAAGACAGCAAATTCGGCGGCGTAAAAGTATTCTCCGGACGTTATGGTTTAGGTTCCAAAGATACTACACCTGCACAGATCGTAGCTGTTTATGAAAACACTGCAAAAGAGAAATTCACAATCGGTATCGTTGATGATGTTACTAACCTTTCCCTTGAGACAGGTGCTCCGATCGTAACAACTCCTGAAGGAACAACAAACTGTAAATTCTGGGGTCTGGGAGCTGATGGTACAGTAGGTGCCAACAAGAACTCCATCAAGATCATCGGTGATAACACAGACATGTACGCACAGGCTTACTTTGATTATGACTCCAAGAAGTCCGGTGGTGTTACAATGTCCCACTTACGTTTCGGTAAGAAACCGATCAAATCCACATACCTGATCCACAAAGCAAACTTCGTAGCATGTCATAATCCATCCTACGTAAACAAATACAACATGGTTCAGGAACTTGTTGACGGTGGTACATTCCTCCTTAACTGTGCATGGGATATGGAAGGTCTTGAGAAACATTTACCAGGACAGGTAAAAGCTTTCATCGCTAACCACAATATCAAATTCTACACAATCGACGGTGTTAAGATCGGTATTGAAACTGGCATGGGACCAACACGTATCAACACAATCCTTCAGTCTGCATTCTTCAAACTGACAGGAATCATTCCGGAAGATCAGGCAATCGACCTTATGAAAGCTGCTGCCAAGGCAACATACGGACGTAAAGGTGATGATGTCGTACAGAAGAACTGGGCAGCTATCGACGCTGGTGCTAAACAGGTTGTAGAGATCCAGGTTCCGGAAAGCTGGAAGAACGCTGAGGACGAAGGTCTTCATATGACTCATGCAACAGAAGGACGTCAGGATGTTATCGATTTCGTTAACAATATCCAGGCTAAAGTTAATGCTCAGGAAGGTAACTCCTTACCTGTATCTGCATTCAAGGATTATGTAGATGGTACAACACCATCCGGTTCTGCTGCATATGAAAAACGTGGTATCGCAGTTAACGTTCCTGTATGGAATCCGGAAAACTGTATCCAGTGTAACAGATGTGCTTATGTCTGCCCGCACGCAGTTATCCGTCCTGTAGCTCTGACAGCTGAAGAAGCAGCTAATGCTCCTGAAGGCATGAAGACATTAGACCTTACAGGTATGAAAGAATATAAATTCACAATGTCCGTATCCGCACTTGACTGTACAGGATGTGGTTCTTGTGTAAACGTTTGCCCAGGTAAGAAGGGTGCGAAAGCACTTGCTATGGAAAACCTTGAAGCAAGCGCAGACGAGCAGAAATACTTTGACTACACAGTTAAACTGCCGGTTAAAGAAGATGTTATCGCTAAATTTAAAGAAGCAACTGTTAAAGGCAGCCAGTTCAAACAGCCTCTGCTTGAGTTCTCTGGAGCTTGTGCAGGATGTGGTGAAACACCATACGCTAAACTGATCACTCAGCTGTTCGGTGACAGAATGTACATCGCAAACGCAACAGGATGTTCTTCTATCTGGGGTAACTCCTCACCATCTACACCATACACAGTAAACGCTAAGGGACAGGGTCCTGCATGGTCCAACTCTCTGTTCGAAGATAACGCTGAGTTTGGTTATGGTATGCTTCTTGCTCAGAGAGCTATCCGCGATGGCTTAAAAGCAAAAGTTGAAGACGTTGTTGCTAACGGAACAAACGAAGACGTTAAGGCAGCTGGTCAGGAATGGCTGGATACATTTGCTGTAGGTGCTACAAACGGCGCTGCTACAGACAAACTTGTTGCTGCTCTTGAAGCTTGCGGATGTGACAAAGCAAAAGAAATCCTTGCTCAGAAAGATTTCCTGGCTAAGAAATCCCAGTGGATCTTCGGTGGTGACGGATGGGCTTACGATATTGGATTCGGTGGTGTTGACCATGTTCTCGCTAGTGGACGTGACATCAACGTTATGGTATTCGATACAGAGGTTTATTCTAACACAGGTGGACAGTCTTCCAAGTCTACACCTACAGGTGCTATCGCTCAGTTCGCTGCAGGCGGTAAAGAGACTAAGAAGAAAGATATGGCTTCCATCGCTATGAGCTATGGCTATGTATACGTTGCTCAGATTTCCATGGGTGCTGACTTCAACCAGACTGTAAAAGCTATTGCAGAGGCTGAGGCTTATCCGGGACCATCTCTGATCATCGCTTATGCTCCATGTATCAACCATGGTATTAAGAAAGGTATGGCAAAAGCTCAGACAGAGGAAGAATTAGCAGTTAAGGTTGGATACTGGCATAACTTCAGATTCAATCCTGCAGCTGAAGGAAACAAGTTCTCTCTTGATTCCAAGGCTCCGAGCATGGAAGATTATCAGGCATTCCTTGACGGTGAGGTTCGTTACAACTCTCTGAAACGTCAGAATCCTGAGAAGGCTGCAAGACTGTTTGCTAAGAATGAGGCTGAGGCTAAGGCTAGATTTGAATATCTGCAGAAGCTGATCGCTCTTCATAGTG
Organism: Blautia wexlerae DSM 19850; assembly: GCF_025148125.1. NCBI lineage: Bacteria > Bacillati > Bacillota > Clostridia > Lachnospirales > Lachnospiraceae > Blautia > Blautia wexlerae. Next base: position 2,356,343 of record NZ_CP102267.1, on the reverse strand, counting down.
CTGAATAATCTTTTCGGTTTTTGAACGACTGTAAACAAGTTTATAAATCATTAAAAAATAAATAGATAGAGCTATTTATAGTGTCCAGACGATATATGTGGGCCGCGGTACTTTTTGTATCGCGGTCCTTTTATGTATTGCTTAAAAAGGGGACGCCGGGGAATGGCAGAACATCTGAGGCTCAGTCTCGGAACCATGTAATTTCTTAGTATTTGAAAAACCGCTAAAAACATTCAGAAATTGCTCAAACTCGCTTCGCTCAAACAGTGAGCAATTTCTGAATAACGCGGCTTTCCAAATACTAAGAAATTACATGAACCCTCGAGATTCGCCTCAGATGTTCTGTCATTCCCCGGCTGGTTGTTGGCTGATTTAAATACTTTCGTCGTTCTTAAACAATGAAATAATGTTGGCTATAAATTTGACAAGTATTGGATATTTGTCTATAATCAGTAAGAACTTTATAACTCGGTTTAGAATGATAGAATATAAAGGAGCGGTTATGAGGAGATTTGTGAGCAGGGATAGTAAGAAGGATTTCTACTTATTATATACGCTTGTATTTGGGGTTATTTCTTTTTTTATCTATTATCAGTTTGCGGGGAATGGGAAGTCTTTGGTGTGGAGTCATGACGGGATTCCACAGCATTTAAATTCTCTGGCGTATTATGGGCGGTATCTGAGGGAGGTTCTGCATACGATTTTTGTAGAGCATAAGCTGGAATTGCCTATGTGGGATATGAATATCGGGTATGGTTCGGATATTCTTACAACTTTGCATTATTATGTGATCGGGGATCCGCTGACTTTGTTGTCTGTGTTTGTGCCGGAGAATAAGACGGAGGTTTTGTATGAGGTTCTGATTTTTCTGAGGATTTATCTGGCGGGGATTTCTTTTAGTGTTTTTTGTTTTTATCATAAGAATCCGAAGCAGGCGACGTTTATGGGAACGTTGATCTATATTTTTGCGGGATGGACGATTTATGCGGCTATGAAGCATCCGTATTTTTCCAATCCTATGATTTATCTGCCGTTGGTTCTGATGGGGATTGATAAGATTTATAAGAGGGAGAAGCCATGGCTGTTTATCTGGGCGACTGCGGTTTCGGCTATGTCGAATTTCTATTTCTTTTATATGATCTGTATTTTTATGTTTATTTATGCGGCTTTCCGATATTTTGGGATTTTCAGTGAGAGAAGTGTGAAGGATGTTCTGGGATGGCTGGTGAAGTTTATCGGCTATTATGCGGTGGCTTTGATGATCGCGGCGGTTATTTTTATTCCGGTGGTCATGACGATTTTTGGTACGGACAGGTTTCAGGCTGAGAATTATGTGCCTCTTTTATATGATAAAATTTATTATGAGAAGTATCTGGGTGATCTGATCGGGGAGAATATGATCCAGTGGGGGGTTGCCGGGTATTCTGCTGTTGCTATGGCGGGTGTGTTTGTGCTTTTTTCCAGGAAGAAGAAGTATCTGGATCTAAAATTGGGATTTGGGCTGTTGAATCTGTTTTTGCTGGTGCCTTTTGCAGGGCATGTGCTCAATGGTTTCTCTTATGTGTCCAACAGGTGGATCTGGGCTTATGGGATGATGATCGCGTACATTTTCGTGAAGGCATATCCTGAGCTGTTTACTCTGACTGTGAGGGAAAAGAAGAAGATTTTTGTCATGACGGTGGCGTATTGTGTGCTGGCTCTGTTTGCGAAAGCTGCCAGAACGCAGAGAAATATGGCAGGTGTGCTGGTTCTGGTATTGGCTGTGTTTACGGTTACTTCTTTTGGAAATATTTTTCTGCAGGGGAAGTATATGTGTGGGCTTCTCAGTGCTTTGCTTGTGGTGAGCATTATGTTGAATGTTTCTTATCAGTATTCTTATGAGAAGGATTATCTGTCAGAGTTTGCAGCCGAAGAGGAGTCGCTGGATAAGCTGGAGTCGAATACGGATAAGGCGGTTCTTGCTGCCGGGGATTCAGGTGTCTATCGTTATGACCAGTATGGGGCATTGCCCTATGATAATACTTCTATGTATATGGGTACGAACAGTACTGCTTATTATTTCAGTCTTGCAAACAGCAGTATCAGTGATTTTTTCAGTGAAATGTATCTGAATACGCCATGGGAGCAGCATTATGAGAACCTGGACGGAAGGACGATTCTGGACAGGCTGGCTTCTGTGAAGTATTTTGTGATAAGTGGTGATAATTTCCGCTATCTTTCCTATGGATATAATAAAGAGAAGGGCTCTGCAGGAAAGGGAAAAAGTGAGTGCAGGGCTTATGAGAATGAGAATGCACTGCCTCTGGGTTATACTTATGACAGTTATATTCCTGAATCGGAATATGAGAAAATGGATGTGGTAAAAAAGCAGCAGGCTTTGATGGACGGTGTGGTGCTTGAGGAGAGTACACTGCCTGAGGCATCTGTTGATGCTGATAATGAGAATATCCAGTATCGTATGGAGACAGGGGATGGTTGTGCTCTGTCTAAGGGAGCAATCAGGGTGACGAAGGAAGGGGCGCAGCTGAAGCTTGTGTTCCATGGTCTTACGGACAGTGAGAATTACCTGATCGCAGATAATCTGGATTATGACAGTCTTTCACCAAGAGAACTGATTGGTAACAGTCAGTGGAAGAAGATGTCTGAGTATGACCAAAATAAGGTTCTTGATGAGGACAGCCGGTGGCGATACTGGAAGGAATCAAAGGAAGCGGCTATGACAGTCAGCTCCAATGATGTGACCAAGACCATAAAGATTTTTACGGATAAGTATAATGCCTACAGTGGACGGCATGATTTTCTCTGCAATATGGGATATTCCAGATCAGGGGTTCGTACTATGACGATCACCTTTGCCAATACGGGTGTTTATACCTATGATAAATTAAGGGTTGTGAGTCAGCCGGTGCAGGGGATTGAGGAAAAAACTGTGAAGCTGGGTGAAGAAGCTCTCGAGAATGTAAAAATGGGAACGAATGAGATTACAGGGGATATCAGTGTTTCCGAAAAGAAAGCTCTTGTGTTGTCTGTTCCGTACAGTAAGGGATTTACGGCTTATGTGGACGGGAAAGAAACGAAGCTTCAGAAGGCGAATACCATGTTTATGGCTCTGGAACTGGAACCTGGTTCACATGAGATACGCCTTACATATTGCACACCTTATCTGAAAGCGGGAATGCTTCTTTCTGTTCTGGGGCTGGTTATATATGTAATGTTGGTGTTCAGGAAGAAAAAGTAATCCAAATTCCATTGCTTCAGGAAAGTCTGGAATGAATTTGAGTCTCGTTACTGAGAACGAAGAGAACAGTAATATACGTGCTACTATCCTGTGAAGTGTTTGACACACTGGAGTATGCAGATTGTTGGAATGGACATTTCTGTAAATTTGTGTATAATAAAGTAGAAATAAGAATTGCAGGAGCTGTAAAGTGCTTAGGAGCAAAATACCTTTTGCCCCTGACATTATAGAAAATATTTATAGGAATAACAGACAGTGAATGAGAAATTGGTCTGTTGTAAATGAATGAAATAAAATGAGGAATGACATCATGAGTAAATTATCAGTGGTACTTCCGGCATATAATGAGGAGCTGATGGTTGGGAAAACCTGTCGGGTGCTGGCGGAAGTTCTTACAGAAGCGAAGATTCCCTATGAGCTGGTGGTTGTAAACGATGGTTCCGGCGACCGGACATGGGAAGAAATTCAGAAGGCAGGAGAGAGGGATGCGAATGTGACAGGCGTTCTTTTTTCCAGAAATTTCGGAAAGGAAGCAGCGATTTTCGCAGGACTGGCGCAGGCCTGTGGAGATGTGGTGGCTGTCATGGACTGTGACCTGCAGCATCCGCCGCAGACACTTCTTGAGATGTACAGGCTGTGGCAGGAAGGCTATGAAGTGATCGAGGGTGTGAAGGCAGACAGAGGAAAAGAGGGCTTTTTACATAAAGAATGTGCCGGATTTTTCTATGATATCATGTCTAAGGCAACTAAGGTAAATATGAAGGATGCCTCGGATTTTAAGATGATGGACAGGAAGGCTGTGGACAGTATTCTGTCTATGCCTGAGAGGAATATGTTCTTTCGGGCTACTTCTTCCTGGGTGGGATATAAGACTACCAGTGTGGAATTTGAGGTGCAGGAGAGAGAGGCCGGCGTTTCCAAGTGGTCTCCGTGGTCTTTGGTGAAATATGCGTTCACAAATATAGTGGCATTTACTACTTTTCCGCTGCAGTTTGTTACGATCACAGGAGCGATATGTTTTGTCTGTTCGCTGGTCCTTATGGTCTATTCGCTTGTGCAGTATTTTACAGGTTCTGCAGTGGAAGGTTATACCACCCTGCTGATGGTGCTGCTTCTGGTGGGAAGTGCCATGATGATCAGTCTTGGGATCATTGGATATTATATTTCCAAGATTTATGAAGAAGTAAAGCGCAGACCGAGATATATTATTTCAAAAGTAATTAAGAATGGAAATATACAGGACTGAGAGGATATATTTTATGAAGCAATGGATCAGAAAAATGTATGAAAGTTCCGTTATCCGCTATATTTTCTTTGGCGGATGTACCACTATGGTAAATCTGGTCAGCTTTTTCATTCTCAGAAAGCTGAAGGTGGAGCTGAATATCGCCAATATTATTTCGATCATCCTGGCGATCCTGTTTGCCTATGTGGTAAATTCGAAGTATGTTTTTCAGGATAAATGCGAGACATTGAAGGATCATGTTCAGCCATTCTGCAAATTTGTCAGTGCCAGACTGGTCACTATGGTGATAGAGGTTGGCGGTGTATGGCTGCTTGTGTCAGTGATGGGGCTTAATGATATGATCGGGAAATTCCTGACACAGTTTATTGTGTTGATACTGAATTATGTATTCAGTAAATTTTTTGTGTTTACAACAGGGAAATCAAAATAATGAAGGAAAAGAGAGGGAAAACTCATGACTCTGGAAGAAGCTATTGCAAAGATTAAGCCATTAGATCACAATGCCATGGAAATTGCACAGAAAAGATGGGACAGTATTGCGAAACCACTGCATTCTCTTGGAAAACTGGAGACTCTTTTGATCCAGATCGCGGGAATTACAGGAAACGCAGAGGTGGATCTTTCCAGGAGAGGTCTGATCGCCATGTGCGCGGATAATGGCGTGGTAGAAGAGGGTGTGACACAGACCGGACAGGAAGTTACTGCCATCGTTGCCGAGAATTTTCTGAAATATGACACATCTGTCGGTGTGATGTGTAAGCAGAACCATGCGGAGATTTTTCCGGTGGATATGGGGATGGTGACGGACACAAAAGTCCGCACAGACCATAAAATTGCCTATGGTACACAGAATATGACCAAGGGTCCTGCCATGACAAGAGAACAGGCTGTAAAGGGGCTTGAAGCAGGCATTGACATGGTAAGGGAACTGAATGATAAGGGCTACCGGATTCTGGCAACAGGGGAAATGGGAATCGGAAATACAACCACCAGCAGTGCAGTTGCTTCTGTGTTATTGAAACAGCCGGTGGAAGAGATGACAGGGCGCGGCGCAGGTCTGACCAGCGAGGGACTTGTGCGCAAGATCAATGCGATCAAAAAAGCCATTACATTAAATAAACCGGATCCTGAGGATGCCATTGATGTTCTGGCAAAGGTAGGCGGTCTTGATATCGCTGGAATGGCAGGTGTCTTTCTGGGAGGTGCGGTTTATGGTATTCCTGTAGTCATGGACGGATTTATTTCCTGTGTTTCTGCGCTGATTGCCATGCGTATCTGCCCGGCTGCGAGGGATTATATTCTTGCATCCCATGTATCAAAAGAGCCTGCTGCCCATCTGATCCTTGAGAATATGGGGAAAGAGGCAATCATTCATGCGGATATGTGTCTGGGCGAGGGAACCGGAGCAGTAGCTTTATTCCCGATCCTTGATCTGGCAGCAGCGGTTTATCATTCTATGAGTACTTTTGACGATATCCACGTGGAACAGTATGAGGAGTTGAAATAATGCTGACGCTTGTGACAGGGGGAAGCGGGAGCGGAAAATCCGCTTTTGCGGAAGACAGGGTGCTTTCTTTCGGAGATGCACAGAGGATTTATATAGCGACCATGCACCCTTTTGATGAAGAGAGCCATAAAAGGATCGAGAGACACCAAAAGATGCGTGCAGGAAAAGGTTTCGAGACAGTTGAGTGCTATACAGGGCTTAAAAATGTGAAACTGCCTGCCGGATGTGTGGTGCTTCTGGAATGTATGTCGAATCTGGTGGCAAATGAAATGTTTGAAGAGCAGGGAGCCCATGACCGGACAGTTTCGGAAGTTACAAAAGGGATTGAGAATCTGCTGGAACAGGCTGCTCATGTGGTAATCGTTACAAATGAGATTTTTTCAGATGCGGTTGTGTTTGATGGAGATATGGATTCTTATCTGGAATATCTGGGAAAAATCAATCAGGCTGCTGCGCAGAGAGCTGATGAAGTGGTGGAAGTTATATATGGGATACCAGTCTTTCACAAATCCACAGATACCTGCAGCAATCTTTGCAAATAATCTATTTGACAGGATTGCCATACTATGAAAAAGAGGAATTGATCAATGAAATCTTTATGGAATAATTTTAAGGTGGCATTTGCCATGTTTTCTAAGATTCCCATGCCACGCGCTGACTGGACAAAGGAAAACATGAAGTATATGTTCTGTTTTTTTCCGTTTATCGGAACTGTGATCGGCGGGCTGACTATGCTGGTGGCGTATCTGGGACTTCGGTTTGGGTATCAGCCTGGATTCGTGACAGCAGTGTTGGTGCTGGTACCTGTATTTGTGACAGGCGGGATCCATGTGGATGGTCTTTTGGATACTTCGGATGCCCTGAGTTCCTGGCAGGAGAGAAGCAGAAGGCTGGAGATTCTTAAGGATTCCCATGCAGGTGCTTTTGCCGTTATTACTGCGGCGGTATATTTCATTGCCTGGTACGGCGCGTACAGTCAGTTGTTTAACAGTGCAGAGAATATGAGGGCGATCGGAATTCTGAGCCTTGGATTTATGGTTTCCAGATGTCTGTCAGGAATCGGAGTTATTACCTTTCCGAAAGCAAAGGCAGACGGTACAGTTGCTGAGTTTTCCAGAAATTCTTCAGATGTGCTCTCGAGAAATGTGCTGATCGTCTATCTGGTGCTTCTGGCTGCGGGAATGATCTTGATCCGGCCTGTATGGGGAAGTCTGGCTTTTGTGGGAGCTTTGTTGATTTTCTGGTATTATCATCATATTGCGATGAAGTACTTTGGCGGGACAACCGGGGATATTTCGGGATTCTTTCTTTGTATCTGTGAAGTTGGGATGGCATTGATCCTGGCGGTGGTTTCTAATTTTTGAGGAGAAGAGTATGGAAATGATAATCGGCGGTGCATATCAGGGAAAGACTGAATATGCCAGGAAACAGTATCCACAGTTAAGGTGGAGTGACGGCGGTTCTGTCACAGAGGAGGAACTGATGAATGCTCAGGGTGTGATTGGTTTTCAGCAGTATATCCGCAGTGAACTGGAGAATGGAAAGGATGTGTCAGATCTTGCGGAAAAAATCATCTGTAAGAATCCGGATATTGTCCTTGTCTCTCAGGAAGTAGGGTACGGGGTTGTACCTGTGGATGCTTTTGACAGAAAATACAGAGAGGCTGTAGGGCGTGTATGTACGAAGCTGGCAGCATACAGCCATAAGGTGACGCGCGTGATCTGCGGGATTGGAACGGTGATCAAAGATGATTAAATTATGGCTGATCAGACATGGAAAAACAGAAGGGAATAAACTTTCCAGATATATCGGCACAACGGATGAGCCGTTATGTCAGGAGGGAACAGAGTTTCTGCATAAGATGGATTATCCAAAGGTTCAGGCGGTTTATGTAAGTCCTCTGAAACGCTGCGTGCAGACAGCAGAGATCCTTTTTCCGGGAGAGCCGGTACATATTATTGAAGAACTGGCAGAATGCGATTTCGGAGAATTTGAAAATAAGAACTATAAAGAGCTGGAAGGTAATCCGCACTATCAGGAATGGATTGACAGCAACGGTACTCTGCCTTTTCCGGGAGGAGAAAGCAGGGAAGGGTTTAAAAGCAGAAACCTGAGAGGATTTGACAGGGTTGTGTCCGGATGTATCCGCAGCCATGTGGCAGAGGCGGCACTTGTCATCCATGGCGGTACGATCATGAATATCATGGAAGAGTATGCAGATATACAGAAACCATTTTATGAGTGGCATGTGAGAAATGGCGGCGGCTATGAGGTGGAGCTGGATGAGAATCTCTGGAAGAATGGACGAAAACAGCTCAGGGTTAATTCTGCGATTATGGAAGGATAACTCTCCTATCTTACAAAAATTGTTGACAAACCTGAAAATTTGTCATAAAATCAGCTTCATCAGAAAACAGGAAAATCAAAAAAAGAACGAGGTTGTTCATTGTCATCAATGACTGCCCCGTTCTTTTTTTATCTGTTCACCGGAGATAGTATAAAGCCTAAAAAAAATTTGAAAAACCAAAAAGTTTTTGTAAATTCTACTTGCATTATCCGGAGAAGTATGTTACAGTATTAGTACATAATTCCTAAACAAAAGGTAAAAAGCAGTAGCGAATTGGTAGTTTTTAACAAGTAAAAGGAGGAACTATATGCTGGTAATTGGTAATGGAAGAATGATCACACAGGACGCATCCAACCCATTCCTGGAGAATGGTGCTGTAGCAATGGATGGTAACACCATAGTAATGGTGGGGGTAACTGAAGAGGTAAAGAAAGTTTATCCGGATGCTGAATTTGTTGATGCGAAGGGTGGGGTTATCATGCCGGCATTTATTAATGCCCATGAGCATATCTACAGCTCCTTTGCAAGAGGCTTAAGCATTAACGGATATAATCCTCAGGGATTTCTGGATATTCTGGATGGCTTATGGTGGACAGTTGACCGTCATCTGACACTGGAGCAGACAAAGCTTTCTGCATATGCTACATACATTGATTCTATCAAGAATGGTGTAACCACAGTGTTTGACCACCATGCAAGCTTTGGCCATATTACAGGTTCCCTCAATGCGATCGAGGAAGCTGCGAAGGATTTAGGTGTGCGTACCTGCCTCTGCTATGAGATTTCTGACCGTGACGGAATGGAGAAATCCAGAGAATCTGTAATGGAGAACGTGAATTTTATCAAGCATGCACTTGCAGACGACAGTGATATGATCGCCGGAATGATGGGTATGCATGCATCCTTTACAATCTCTGATGAGACAATGGCTCTCTGCAATGAACTGAAGCCGGAAGGTGTTGGATATCACATCCATGTAGCAGAAGGCATTTACGATCTCCATCAGTGTCTGAAAGAGCATGGCAAACGTATTGTTGACCGTCTTCATGACTGGAACATCCTTGGACCGAAGACTTTGCTCGGTCATTGTATCTATGTGAATGAACATGAGATGGATCTGATCAAAGATACAGATACCATGGTTGTACATAACCCGGAATCTAACATGGGTAATGCCTGTGGATGTCCTCCGACCATGAGAATGGTACAGAAGGGAATCCTCACAGGTCTTGGTACAGACGGATATACTCATGATATGATGGAATCCTGGAAGGTTGCAAATGTTTTACACAAACACAGCCTCTGCGACCCGAACGCAGCCTGGGGAGAAGTTCCACAGATGCTTTTTGAAGGAAATGCAAAGATTGCAAACAGATACTTTAAGAAACAGCTCGGTGTCCTGAAAGAGGGTGCGGCAGCAGACGTGATCGTGATCGATTATGATCCGCTGACACCAATGAATGAAAGCAACATTAACGGACATCTGATGTTCGGTGTAAACGGAAGCATGGTCCAGACTACTGTATGTAACGGTAAAGTCCTGATGAAAGACCGCGAAGTCCTTGTATGCGACGAGGCAAAAGTTATGGCAGACTGCCGTCAGGCTGCAAAAGAACTTGCAGATGATATTAATGGTTAATCTGTAAAGAATTGTAAAGAAGATAAGTTTTCTGCCTGGCAAAAATAAATGTAAACAAAATATAGAACGGATGGAGAGAAGCCATACCGTATGAAATAATGGAGGATCGGATTATGAGTGAAGTCATGACCTGTATGCCCTTTGAACAGTTAATGAACTGGGTATTAGAAGAAAAGAAAACAAAAGGAACAGTTTTCGGACAGCACAGAGCTTATGCAGCGGAAACTGACAGGAAGCTGAATATATTTGAGAGAAATCTGGAAACACCGATCGGACCTGCTGCAGGACCGCATACACAGTTAACACAGAATATTGTTGCTTCTTACTATGCAGGCGCACGTTTCTTTGAGCTGAAAACAGTTCAGAAGATGGACGGTGCAGAGCTTGCAGCCTGTATCAACAGACCATGTATCCTTGCAGATGATGAAGGATATAACTGTGAATGGTCTACAGAGCTTTATGTTCCTCAGGCAATGGGAGAATATATTAAAGCATGGTTTATCCTGCATGTGATCGCCAAAGAATTTGATCTGGGTGCACAGGACGGATTCCAGTTCAATATTTCCGTTGGATATGATCTTGCAGGGATCAAAGAGCCAAAGGTTAATACTTTCATTGACAGTATGATGGAAGCAAAAGATACAGAAATCTTTAAAGAATGTAAACAGTGGTTATTGGACAATGTAGATAAATTTGAAAAAGTTACAAAAGAGGATATTGAGGCGATTCCGTCTGATATCTGTAATTCCGCAACAATCTCTACTCTCCATGGATGTCCTCCAAACGAGATTGAGAGCATTGCAAATCATCTGTTTAAAGAGAAACACCTGAACACATTTATCAAATGTAACCCGACTCTTCTGGGATATGAATTTGCCAGAAAGACCATGGATGACATGGGATATGATTATATGGTATTCGGTGATTTCCATTTCAAAGATGACTTACAGTATGAAGATGCGATCCCGATGTTTAAGAGACTGCAGGCACTTGCAGATGAACTGAACCTTGCATTTGGTGTGAAGATCACCAATACATTCCCTGTAGATGTTACAAGAAATGAACTTCCAAGCGAAGAAATGTATATGTCCGGAAAATCTCTTTTCCCGTTATCTATTTCTCTTGCAGCCAGACTTTCCCGGGAATTTGACGGAAAACTCCGTATCGCTTATTCAGGCGGTGCTGATTACTATAATATCGACCGTATCGTCGGATGTGGTGTATGGCCTGTAACAGTGGCAACTACACTTCTGAAGCCGGGCGGATATCAGAGATTTACCCAGATGGCAGAGAAAGTAATGGCTGACGGTGTAAAAGAATGGAAAGGTATTGATGTAGCTGCACTTGAGCAGTTGGCCGAGGATGCGAAAAAAGATGCTCACCATGTAAAGAGCATCAAACCGCTTCCTAAGAGAAAAACAGATTCAGAGGTTCCGCTCCTTGACTGTTTCTTTGCTCCATGCGAAGAAGGATGTCCGATCCACCAGGATATCACAACCTATGTGAAGCTGGCAGGAGAAGGCGATTATGTACAGGCATTAAGAGTTATCCTTGAGAAAAATGCACTTCCATTTATCACAGGTACTCTCTGTGCGCACAACTGTATGTACAAATGTACACGTAACTTCTATGAAGAACCTGTAAATATCCGCAACACTAAGCTCATCGCAGCACAAAACGGATATGATACAGTGATCGGTGAGATCAAAGCAGGCACAGCAGACGGTAAGAAAGTAGCTGTTGTAGGTGCAGGTCCTGCAGGTATTGCTTCTGCATACTTCCTTGCAAGAGCAGGTGCTTCTGTAACAGTATTTGAGAAAGAAGAGAAAGCCGGCGGCGTGATCCGTTATGTGATCCCGGGATTCCGTATCTCTGATGATGCAATCGATAAAGATGTTTCCTTCATCCAGAAGATGGGTGTGGAGATCAAAACAGGTACAGAAGTGAAATCTGTACAGGAATTAAAAGCACAGGGTTATGACGCAGTGATCGTTGCAACAGGTGCAAATAAACCGGGTACTCTGAAGCTTGAAAAGGGTGAAACCATCAACGCTCTGAAATTCTTAAGAGATTTCAAAGCAACTGACGGTAAGGTTGCGCTGGGTAAAAACGTAGTTGTGATCGGTGGCGGTAACACTGCCATGGATACTGCAAGAGCTGCGAAACGTACAGAAGGTGTAGAACATGTTTACCTGGTATACAGAAGAACCAAACGCTATATGCCAGCAGCAGAAGATGAGTTACTAGAAGTACTGGAAGAGGGCGTAGAGTTCAAAGAACTTCTTTCTCCTGTATCTCTGGAAAACGGCAAACTGCTCTGTAAGAAGATGGAACTTGGCAGCATGGATGCTTCCGGACGTGCAGGTGTAACAGAAACGGGCGAAACAGAAGAAGTTTTGGCTGATACAGTGATTGTTGCAGTTGGCGAGAAAGTTCCGACTGAGTTCTATGAAGCAAATGGTATTGCGGTCAATGAGCGTGGAAAAGCCCGCATCAATGATAAGACAATGGAGACAAGTGCAGAAGGCGTTTACGTTGTCGGTGACGGTGCAAGGGGAGCTGCTACGATCGTAGAAGCGATCCGCGACGCACAGGTTGCTGCAAAAGCAATCCTTGGACATGATATTGTAAAAGGACAGCCTGTACCGGGAACAGAAAAAGACTGTTACTCCAAAAAAGCAATACTCAAAGAAAGCAAGGACGCTGCGAACGAAAGTGAGCGCTGTCTGACCTGTAATAAAGTCTGTGAGAATTGTGTAGATGTATGTCCAAACAGAGCAAACATCTCCATCAAAGTTCCGGGAATGGCAATGAATCAGGTGATCCATGTAGATTATATGTGTAACGAATGCGGCAACTGCAAGAGCTTCTGTCCATATGCAAGTGCACCGTACAAGGATAAATTCACATTATTTGCTTCTGAGGCAGATATGGCAGACAGCACAAATGATGGATTTGCAGTGATCAATCCGGAGACAAAAGAGTGCAAGGTTCGTCTCCTTGGTCGGATTTCCGACTGCAAGGCAGATGATGCAAATGATAAGTTGTACGAAGGTCTTCGCAGACTGATCTGTGCAGTGATCGATGATTACAGCTATCTGATCATGAAATAATAATCATAGTGACAACAGGAATCAAGAGCTGGAAAAAAATTTAATTTTGTAATATCAGATAACTTATAAAGAAATATTTAACGCTGTCCACAGCAAAAAAAGGCTGTGGACAGCGTTGCATATCAGGCTGAATCGCGGCCGCATGTTACTTTTGTAATAAATTCATGCGGTATCACAGGCAGATAAAAAACAGAAAGAGGTAAACTCTGGCTGACTGCCCTAATTGGCAGACGTGCGAAAAAGAAAGGAGAGTCCGATATGGCAGTATTTACAGTCAATGGACAAAAAGTCGAACCGACCGGAAATCAGAAACTACTGCGCTTTTTGAGGGATGAACTTCATCTGACTTCAGTGAAGGACGGCTGCAGTGAAGGAGCCTGCGGAGCCTGTACAGTTATAATTGACGGAAAAACATGCAAGGCATGTGTGCCGGACACAGATTTACTGGATGGCAGGACAGTGATCACAGTAGAAGGACTGACTGAATGGGAGAGGGAAGTCTATACCTACGCTTATGGAAAAGCAGGTGCTGTTCAGTGTGGATTCTGTATTCCGGGTATGGTAATGTGTACAAAGGCTCTTCTGGACGTGAACAAAGAGCCCACAGATGATGAGATTAAATATGCACTGCGCAATAACTATTGCCGCTGCACGGGCTATGTAAAAATTATGGATGCAGTAAGGCTGGCTGCGAAAGTTTTAAAGACGGGTGTGATCCCGGATGATCTGGATCCGGACTGGAATATAGGACACAGAGTATCCAGAGTGGATGTGGAGGAGAAAGTACTGGGAACCGGCAAATATCCGGATGATTTTTACTTTGACGGAATGCTGTATGGGGTGGCACTCAGAAGTAAATATCCACGTGCACGTGTACTTGAGATCGATACAGCAGCAGCAAAGGCACTTTTCGGGGTAGAAGCGGTATTAACAGCAGAGGACATTCCGGGAGAGAATAAGATCGGACATCTGAAACATGATCAGTATTCACTGATACCTGTAGGGGGTCTGACACATTATCTTGGAGATGCCATTGCCGTTATTGCTGCAAAAGACAGAGAAACAGCTGAGAAAGCTAAGAAACTGATCAAAGTAAAATATGAAGTGCTGCCTCATATTCGTACAATTGAGGAAGCAGCGGCAGAGGATGCACCGAAGGTATTTGATGAAGAAGAAAATAATATCTGTGCACATAAACATATCAGCAGAGGAAATGCAGATGAAGCAATCCGTAATTCCAAATATGTGATCAGTCATCATTTTGAAACCCCATGGACAGAACATGCATTTCTTGAGCCTGAGTGCGCAGTGGCTTTGTATGATGAGGACGGAGATATTTTCGTATATTCCACAGATCAGTCTGCACACCAGACATTACATGAGTGTTCCCTGTTACTTGGAACGGACAGAGTAAAGGTACAGAATGCACTTGTAGGCGGCGGATTCGGCGGAAAGGAAGATATGACAGTACAGCATCTGGCTGCGCTGCTCACTTATGCTACTAAGAAACCGGTGAAGATGAAACTGACCAGAGCAGAATCCCTGCTGGTTCATCCGAAGCGTCATCCGTTTTATATGGATATGACCATGGGCTGCGATGAGAACGGCAATATCATGGGGGTAAAAGCGAAAGTAGCATCAGATACAGGTGCATTTGCCTCACTTGGCGGTCCTGTGCTGGAACGTGCATGTACTCATGCGGCAGGTCCCTATCATTATGAGAATTTCGAGATTGAAGGAACTGCTTATTATACCAACAATCCGCCTGCCGGAGCGTTTCGCGGGTTTGGTGTAACCCAGACCTGTTTTGCAACAGAAACCCTGCTGAATATGATGGCAGACAAAGTAGGTATCACTCCATGGGAAATCCGTTACCGCAATGCGATCCGTCCCGGTGAGACGCTTCCGAATGGTCAGATCGTAGATAATTCCACAGGTCTTGTGGAGACACTGGAAGCTGTAAAGAAGAAGTATGATGCTGCTCTGGAAGAAGGAAAACCGGTGGGAATCGGCTGCGCCATGAAGAATGCCGGTGTCGGTGTCGGTATCCCGGATACAGGCCGCGTGAAACTCGTATTTGAGAAAGATAAAAAGCTGCACATCTATTCCGGTGCTTCCTGTATCGGCCAGGGACTTGGTACAGTCCTGACACAGATGGTAGTTACCAATACAGATCTGAAGCATGAAGATATTGTATATGAGAGAAGTAATACCTGGTTCGCACCGGATTCAGGTACAACTTCCGGCTCCAGACAGACTCTGGTAACAGGGGAAGCCTGCCGCAGAGCCTGCGATAAGGTTATGGAGGACCGCAATGCAGGTAAGACCATTGATGATGTGATCGGTAAAATTTATTATGGGGAATATCTTGCAAAGACAGATCCTCTTGGCGCAAATGTGCCGAATCCTGTTTCCCATGTAGCCTACGGCTATGCGACGCAGATGTGTATCCTGGATAAAAAAACAGGTAAGATTGAGGAAATGGTTGCTGCACATGATGTGGGCAAGGCAGTCAATCCACTGTCCTGCGAAGGTCAGATTGAGGGCGGCGTAGTGATGTCCATAGGATTTGCACTGAGAGAGCATTATCCGATTGATGAGAACTGTAAACCAATTGACAAGTATGGATCTCTTGGCCTGTTCCGCTCTCATGAGATTCCGAAAATCGATGCCATCGTTGTTGACAAACCGGGACTGAATGTAGCCTGTGGTGCCATTGGAATCGGTGAGATCACCTCTATCCCAACTGCACCTGCAATTGCAGATGCATATTTCAGATGGAATGGTGAAAGACAGTATAGTCTTCCTCTGACCGGAACACCATATGAAAGGAAGTGCTGAATATGGCAGTAAAGAAGAAATTTCCATATCGCGCGGCTGTAGTTGCATGTAATGGGGGGTGCAGATCAGCCGAAGGTGAGGCCGGCTGTGCAGATGGATGTATCGGATGTAAAGCCTGTATAGATAAATGTAAATTCGGAGCCATTTCCATCAATGAGTATGGTGTGGCGGAAGTGGATGAGGAGAAATGCATTGGCTGTGGTGCCTGCGCGAAAGTCTGCCCACAGAAAGTGATCCATGTTCATGAGTGTGCAAACTACATTGTGGTAAAATGTTCCAATAAGAAAAAAGGTGCAGAAGCAAAGAAACAGTGTGACGTCAGCTGTATCGGCTGCAGAATCTGCGAGAAGACCTGTACAGCCGGTGCGATAAAAGTAAAAGACAACTGTGCTGTGATCGAGGAATCCATATGTCTGAGCTGTGGTATGTGCGCAGTGAAATGCCCAAGACACGTTATCCATGACCTGTATGGAATATTGACAGAAATACGTTAAGTAAATCAGGTTACTGTTCACTTTGTTCTTAGTAATACATTACAAAGGATATTCTCAGTGAACAGTAACCCAATCAGACAACTTCGTTAATAGGAAAATAATACGTAAAAATTGAATAAAAGATTGCAATTTCATATCCAAATATGCTATACTCAAATCAGAAAACAGATAACAATTATGCAAATAAAAAGTAAATTCGCCTGATGTCAGAAAAAAGCGAAGGAAAGTAGCATGGTTCGGAGCCGGACATAAGTCCTGAGGGGAACAGACAGATACCTTGGGGTGTGTCCGGCTCCTTCTATATAATAACCAAAAATAAATACAGAGAAGGTGAAAACATGATTGGAAAGAGTGTTCCAAGAGTAGATGCCTATGACAAAGTTACAGGACGTGCAAAATTTACTGATGACCTGGTTCCTGCCAACTGTCTGGTGGCAAAAATCTATCACGCAAAGATCGGAAACGGTATCGTAAAATCAATCGATACCAGTAAAGCAGAGGCTCTGGACGGCGTAGTAAAAGTGATTACTTTTAAAGACGTACCGAATCATTGTTATCCTACGCCGGGACATCCCTGGTCTGTGGAGCTGGCACATCAGGATGTTGCAGACCGCAATATCCTTACCGGAAGAGTCCGTTATTACGGAGATGATATTGCTGCTGTAGTGGCAGAAGATGAAATCACAGCCCAGAGGGCATTGCGCCTGATCGAAGTTGAATATGAAGAATATCCGGTAGAAATCCATCCGCGTAAATCCATGTATGGAAGCAAACCGCCAATCCATTTTGATAAAAAGGACAATGTACTTGTCCGTTCCAATTACTTTATCGGAAATGTGGAAGAAGGGCTGAAGGAATCCGAAACAGTTATAAAACGCAGTTATAAAACCCCGATCGTGCAGCACTGCCACATTGAGAATCCGATTTCCTGTGCATACATGGAAAATGGCAGGATCATAGTTGTGACTTCCACTCAGATTCCGCATATTGTCCGGCGTGTGATCGGGCAGGCTCTTGGAATCCCATGGGGAAAGATCAGAGTCATTAAGCCATACATAGGTGGAGGATTCGGAAATAAGCAGGATGTGCTGTATGAACCGTTAAATGCGTTTCTTACCACGCAGGTTGGCGGCAGACCGGTCAAACTCGATATAACCAGAGAGGAAACTTTCTGCAACACCAGAACCCGTCATTCTATTGAATATGATCTGACGGCAGGTGTTGACAGTGAGGGGCATCTTCTTGCAAAGGATATGCTGGCTATTTCCAATCAGGGAGCATATGCCTCCCATGGACACGCCATAGCAGCTAATGGCCTGACTGCCTGGAGGCTGCAGTATGCATGTCCGAATATCAAAGGAGAGGCATATACTGTCTATACGAATACACCGGTAGGCGGAGCGATGCGTGGATACGGGATTCCGCAGGTATGTTTTGCAATTGAGTGCTTTATGGATGATATTGCAAAAGAGATCGGGATGGATCCTCTGGAGTTCAGAAAGAAAAATCTTATCAAAGGATATTATGAGGATGCTTACCTGAAGCCGATCGCAGCAAACACCAACGGGATTTTTGAATGTCTGGAAAAAGGTGCAGATTATATCCACTGGAAAGAAAAACGAAAAGAATATACAAAACAGACAGGTAATATCCGCAGAGGTGTCGGAATGTCACTTTTCTCCTATAAGACAGGTGTATGGCCGATTTCACTGGAAATTGCAGGTGCAAGAATGACTCTGAATCAAGATGGAAGTGTTGGCCTGATGCTGGGAGCTACTGAAATCGGTCAGGGTGCTGATACGGTATTTTCCCAGATGGCGGCTGAGATTTTAAATATGGATATCAGTGATGTTCATATCCAGACGGTCCAGGATACTGATGTAACACCATTTGATACCGGTGCCTATGCATCCAGACAGTCGTTTGTAACAGGAACAGTTGTTAAAGACTGCGCAAATCTTCTGAAGGAAAAGATTCTGGCTTATGCAAAAGAGCTGCTGCCTGAAGAGACAAGGAAACTGAGGCTTGATCATGGATGGATCATGGCAGGAAAGGATCCTGCAATATCTCTTGGAAATCTTGCATTGGAGAGTTATTACAGTCTTGGCAATTCTTCTGTTATTACAGCAGAGGTTTCCGAGCAGGTAAAGAAAAATACGATTGCCACAGGATGCTGCTTTGCTGAAGTAGAAGTTGATATAAAGCTTGGTAAGATCAAAATCCTTCATATCATTAATGTGCATGACAGCGGTAAGCTTATTAATCCGAAACTGGCTGAAATGCAGGTACAGGGCGGTATGTCTATGGGAATGGGATACGGTCTGTCGGAGCAGCTCATTCTGGATGAGAAAACAGGAAGACCACTGAACGGAACCCTGCTGGACTATAAACTGATGACAATGATGGATACTCCTGATATCAAGGCGGATTTTGTGGAACTTGATGATCCGATTGGACCTTTCGGAAACAAAGCACTGGGTGAACCGCCGGCAATTCCGGGTGCACCGGCAATCCGTAATGCAGTACTTCATGCAACAGGTGTAGCCTTTAATGAAAATCCTCTGACACCACAGAGACTGATTGATGGCTTTATGAGGGCCGGACTTATTTAGAGGGGAGGGGATTTTATGTACGATATTGAGAACTATTATCAGGCTGAAAGTGTAAAAGATGCTGTGAGATTACTGAATGAACATCCGGATGCCAGGATCATTTCCGGAGGAAGTGATGTGCTGATCAAAATCCGGGAGGGAAAATTTGCCGGAACTTCTCTGGTGAGCATCCATGGGATCAAAGAAATCCAGGGTGTAAAAATGGCGGATAACGGAGATATTTATATTGGTGCCGGAACTGTCTTCTCACATATAACAAGTGATGCAATTATCAGGAAATATATTCCGGTTCTTGGCGAGGCTGTAGATCAGGTAGGAGGACCACAGGTACGAAATATTGGTACTATCGGTGGAAACATCTGCAACGGAGCAGTCAGTGCGGACAGTGCACCGACCGTATTTTCCCTGAACGCACTGCTGAGGCTGGAAGATGGAAAGGAAGGCCGTCTTGTACCTGTAAAAGATTTCTATCTTGGACCCGGCAGGGTGGATCTGCGGCAGGGAGAAATCCTGACCTATGTGATCATTCCTGCAAAAGAATATGAAGGGTATCATGGTCATTATATTAAGTATTCCATGCGAAATGCCATGGATATCGCAACGATCAGCTGTAGTGTGGTGAGCAAGGTAGATCAACAGGCAGGAGTGATAGAAGATGTGCGCATTACCTTTGGAGTTGCAGCTCCGGTTCCGTACCGCTGCACAAAGGCAGAAGAGGCTTTGAAGGGCATGAAGATAGAAGAAAGCCTGTATGAAAAGACAGCACAGCTGATCCGGGAGGAAATCAATCCGAGAGATTCCTGGAGAGCATCCAGGGCATTTCGTCTTCAGATCGGCGGAGAAATTGCGGCACGGGCATTGAGACGTACCGTAGAACTTGCAGGAGGTGACCGCATATGAAAAAGCAGATGCAGCTTGTACGATGTACAGTAAACGGAAGAGAAGTTGAAGAATATGTAGATGTAAGGGAGTCACTGCTTGATATGCTTCGCAACCGCCTTGGACTGACTTCTGTAAAAAATGGCTGTGAAGTAGGAGAATGTGGTGCCTGTACAGTAATCATAGACGGAGAGACTATTGACTCCTGTATTTATCTGGCAGTCTGGGCGGAGGGTAAAAATATCCGTACACTGGAAGGTCTGGAGAAAAACGGAGAACTTACCAGGATTCAGGAGGCATTTATCGAAGAAGGTGCCATACAGTGCGGTTTCTGCACTCCCGGATTTATCATGTCTGCCACTGTTTTACTGGAACATGGAGAGAAATTATCAAGAGATGCGATCCGGAAACATATGGCAGGAAATCTCTGCCGCTGCACAGGTTATGAGAACATTGTAAATGCGGTGGAAAAAGTAATGGATGAAAATGAGACAAGAAGAGGAAAGACAGTAAGATGACAAACAGATACACAAATGTCCCAAAATCTGACAATAAACCGGAAAATGTTGTAATAATAAGAGGTGGCGGTGATCTGGCCAGCGGTACGATCCACAGATTATACCGATGCGGCTACCGTCTTCTGGTACTGGAATGTGAGAAACCCACTGCGATCAGGCGAATGGTTTCTTTTTGCGAGGCTGTTTACGACGGGCAGTCTTCTGTGGAAGGAGTTCTCTGCAGAAAAGTTGACAGTGTAGAGGAATGCGAGGCAGTTTGGAAAGCCGGGGAGATTCCTCTTATGGCAGACACAGAAGGAACTGTCCTTAAGAAATACAGACCTGCAGCACTGATAGATGCAATTCTTGCAAAAAAGAATCTTGGAACCACCAGAGAGATGGCAGATCTAACCGTTGGTCTTGGACCGGGATTTGTGGCAGGTGAGGATGTGGATTATGTAGTGGAGACTATGAGAGGCCACAATCTTGCCAGGAT
Organism: Blautia wexlerae DSM 19850; assembly: GCF_025148125.1. NCBI lineage: Bacteria > Bacillati > Bacillota > Clostridia > Lachnospirales > Lachnospiraceae > Blautia > Blautia wexlerae. The sequence continues at coordinate 2,335,434 of NZ_CP102267.1, read as the reverse complement.
CATCACAAAAGGCGCTGCTATGCCAAACACAGGAGTTCCGGGTATCATTGGAGGATTTGGAAAAGAGCGCGTGCTCCATGCTCCTGTTTCAGGGGAAATCCATTGTATCTCAAAGATTGCAGATATCGTGGAGAAGGATCAGGTCCTTGCCTGGATCGGAGATACACCTGTCAGGGCTTCTCTTACAGGAGTTTTGCGTGGCATGATCAGAGATGGATTTACAGTGCCGAAGGGGATGAAAATTGCAGATATTGATCCGCGCAAAGAACAAAAGAAAAACTGTTTCACGATTTCCGACAAAGCCCGCTGTATTGCCGGCAGTGTATTGGAAATCCTGCTTTCAGAAGGAGTGATGCCATATGAAGCACCAGGTCGATTTTCTGGAATTGCTGCAGATTGATTATGAAAAATACCCTGTGATTGCTGTAGTTGGCGGCGGCGGCAAGACCAGCCTGATCTACCGTCTTACAGATGAACTGATCGATAAGGGAAAGAGAGTGATCATTACCACGACCACCCATATGGCAGGAGAGTCTGAACTTCCGTTTGCCAGGGGCGGAGATGCAGTCAGGGTAAAAGAACTTCTGGACAAAGAAAGATATGTGATTGCTGCGGAATATGAGGAGGACACCGGTAAATATGCGTCTCTGACAGAAGAAAAACTGGAAGAACTGAGAGAATTGTGCGATGTAATGCTTGTGGAAGCGGACGGAGCAAAGCATCATCCGGTAAAAGTCCCAGAGAAATGGGAGCCTGTAATCCCAAGATGTGCGGACATTGTGATCAGTGTGATCGGGCTGGACTGTCTGGGGCAGCCAATCAGTCAGAGTGCTTACCGTATGGAACGTACCTCGGAATTTCTCAGGAAAAGTCTGGAAGCTCCGATCACTGAAGAAGATATTGTAAAGATTGCGACTTCTATCTGCGGACTTTTTAAGGATGTGGAAGAAAGAGTATACAGAGTGTATCTGAACAAGTCAGATATACTCAGAGAGAAAGAACCTGCAGAGTACATTGTTGAGAAACTGGAAATGAAGAATACAGTAGCGGCTTACGGAAGCCTTTTGGAGGAATAAATTATTTTGAAAATTGCAATGATCATGCTGGCGGCTGGAAACAGCCGCCGTTTTGGGGCAAATAAACTGTTATATGAAATAGACGGAATACCTATGTATCGACATGTGCTGGAACAACTGGATGATACAAAGAAGAAAATAGAAAATATCTATTCGGAATATTCAGATATTACAGAGGATAATAATAATGATAATAATTCAGATATTGTTCAGTTAAATAACCTGTACAGAAATAATATTACAGCAAAAATAATCTGTAATATTATTGTTATTACTCAATATGATGCCATTGCAGAAGCAGTGAAAACAAAGGAAATACAGGTTTTGTATAATCCCCATCCGGAAGATGGAATTTCTTCCTCTGTAAAAATCGGTCTGAATGCCAGCCTGGATGCAGATGCAGTGCTTTTTACTGTGTCTGATCAGCCCTGGCTTACCAGTGAGACAATCTGTGAACTGATCCATGTGTTTTTAAACACTCCCAAAGGAATCGCCTGTGTTTCCTGTCAGGGGAAAATGGGAAATCCATGTATTTTTGACAGGAAATATTACAATGAGCTGCTTTCTCTGGAAGGGGATAAAGGCGGTAAAAAAGTGATCATGAAACATCTGGATGATACGCAGATTTATGAGATTGCAGCAGGCAGGGAACTGGAAGATATTGATTATTATGAATCTATAGCAGTCCACTAGTACATCGTTTCGTAAATAACTATACCAATCGCGTAGGATGCGGATTCGAGTGTGCTGGTATAAAAACGCAGGCGTAGCGGGCTACGCTGAGGCTTTTAGACCTGTGCAATCGGATTCGCAGACAAGTGAGTGGTATAGTTATTTCGAAAACGATGTACTAGAGCGTGTCTGAAAAATAAAAATTGCACAAAACGCATGTTTTATTTCCCTTTTTCATGATAAAATAAAGAAAAAGGGGTGTTCACTATGTTGAGACGATATGAGTTGACTGATGAAGAATGGCTTCGCATTGAACCTTTATTACCTCCTGAAAATACTGGAAAACAAGGACGTCCAAGGAAAGACAATCGTATCATTATGAATGGAATTGTATGGCTTGCACGTAGTGGGGCACCTTGGCGCGATCTTCCTGAACGTTATGGTTCATGGAAAACTGTCTATAGCCGATTCCGAAAATGGATCGATGATGGTATCCTTGATAATATTTTCCGTATTTTAAGTCTTGAAGCAGAATTGGAAGAATTATCCATTGATGCTTCTATTATCCAGGCGCACCAAATAGTGCCGGTGCAAAAAAAGGGGGCCTTCAAATGAAATCGGGCATAGTCGTGGAGGAGCCAAAGACCAAAATCCATGCGGTAGTAGATGCCTATGGATATCCAGTTTATTTAATGATCAGTGAGGGACAGCGTAATGATATCAATTATGCAATCCCTTTGCTCGATCAAATTGAAATAAACGGAAGCAATGTGTTAGCTGACCGAGGATATGACAGTAATAAATTGCTTGATTATGTGTACGCACGCGGTGGAGAGCCAACCATTCCATCCCGAAAGGGAGCTAAATTTGAACGTCATTGTGATTGGTGGTTATACAAAGAACGCCATTTAGTAGAAAAGTATTTTCTGAAATTAAAAGCATTCCGACGAATCGCTACACGTTATGACAAATTAGCTGCAACCTACTTGGGATTTATTTGTATCGCCTCAATATTAATTTGGTTAAAATAAACAATTTAAAATGTTTTTCAGACACGCTCTAGAGCGTGTCTGAAAAATGCTTTCCGCAAGATGTATGTCAAAATATACCGAAAAGTGGGGCGTGCAGATTGCAGGAATGATTTTCCAGACACTCTGGTCCACTCATCACAAAAAAAGTTCCGGGCGAGGTCACCGGAACTTTTTTTGCGCAATTATTTCGCTATATAGCAGATATCCTGAATATGTGGCAGTTATATATATCAGTATTAAACAGCTGATATATAATAAGATATCTGCTGAACAGATTAAAGATGGATTTTGGTTCCGGTTTTTCCCTGGATACCGTCTTTGGCTTTCTGAAGTAAAGTGATCATGGCAGTTCTTCCTTCTTTGGAGCTTGCAAAATCAACGGCAGCCTGAACTTTCGGGAGCATGGAACCTGGGGCAAACTGTCCCTCATTAATATATTTCTTAGCGTCATCTACAGTGATGTCATCCAGCCATTCTTCGTTTTCCTTGCCGAAGTTTACAGCAACCTTCTCCACTGCTGTAAGAATGATAAGCATATCTGCATCCAGCTCTTTGGCCAGGAGACAGCTTGCATAATCCTTATCAATAACTGCTGATGCACCTTTGAGATGATGTCCGTTAAGAACAACGGGAATTCCGCCGCCACCGCAGCAGATAACGATTTTATTTGCATCCACAAGACTGTTGATCGCATCCTGTTCAACGATTTCAACAGGCTTTGGAGATGCAACTACACGACGATAACCACGCCCTGCATCTTCTTTCATGATATGTCCATATGCCTTGGCCTGATGGTCTGCTTCCTCTTTTGTCAGGAATTTGCCAATGGGTTTGGATGGATTTTCAAAAGCAGGATCATTAGGATCTACACGAACCTGAGTGACAACAGTGACAACAGGTGTGCGGACAAATCCTCTGATACGAAGTTCCTCTCTCAAAGCATTCTGCAGATCATATCCGATGTAAGCCTGGCTCATGGCAACACAGACAGAGAGAGGAGTGTTTGGCTGATTCTCATCTTCTCTGGAGAGAGCAGACATGGCATTGTTGATCATGCCAACCTGTGGCCCGTTTCCATGTACAACAACAACCTGATGACCTTCTTCGATCAGATCGCATAATGCTTTTGCAGTAGTTTTTACAGCTACCATCTGTTCCGGGAGAGTATTTCCCAGAGCGTTCCCACCGAGCGCAATAACGATTCTTTTTCTTGTAAACATTTGTAAAAACCTCCTGATTTTAAAGGCAAAGAGGGCCGCCGCAATAAAGATTGTGTGCTTTCTGCGACAGCCCCGCCTGCTATACAATATGATGAGTGTTATTTTTCAATATATTTAAATTCTGAAACTGCTTTCAAAATTAAATATCTGTTTGAAAGCAGCTGGAATATTACTGCAATCCAACTGTTAATCTGCGCCTGATTATTTCAGGATTCTTGGAGCTGCTTTGACTTCAAGTTTCTTCAGGATATCCTGTGGATTTTCAAATTTGGAAAGCATGATCATAGCAGCGATGATGTATGGTTTGAAGCTTGCTTCTTTGTATAACGGGATTCTGTAACGATCGAATACAGAAGCGTCAACCTCACCTGTTTCGCAGCTTACACCTGTAATATCAGCCGGCAGGCAGTGCAGGTAAAGAGCTTTTCCGTCTTTTGTTGTTTTCATAAGTTCTTCTGTGCAGGCCCAGTCTTTGTGCTGTGCATTCTGTGCAAGAAGTTCTTTCTCTAATTTATCGATTCCGTCGAAGTCGCCTTCTGCATAAAGGTCTGTACGTTTTTCCATAGCTGCAAATGGAGCCCAGCTCTTTGGATATACGATATCAGCATCTTTGAAAGCTTCAGCCATATCGTTTGTCTTTGTGAAGGATCCGCCGTTTTTCTCAGCATTCTTTTTGGCGATCTCTTCAACTTCCGGCATTACATCATATCCTTCCGGATGAGCAAGAACAACGTCCATGCCGAAACGTGTCATCAGACCGATAACGCCCTGCGGAACGGAGAGTGGTTTACCATAGGATGGAGAGTAAGCCCATGTCATAGCGATCTTTTTGCCTTTCAGATTCTCAACACCGCCGAATTCATGGATGATGTGCAGCATATCTGCCATACACTGTGTCGGATGGTCAACGTCGCACTGAAGGTTTACAAGAGTAGGTCTCTGCTCAAGGATACCGTCTTTGTTTCCTTCTGTAACAGCTTCCATGAATTCTTTCTGGTAAGCATGTCCTTTTCCGATGTACATATCATCACGGATACCGATCACATCAGCCATGAAAGACACCATGTTTGCTGTTTCACGAACAGTTTCACCATGAGCGATCTGAGATTTCTTTTCATCAAGATCCTGTACTTCCAGACCAAGAAGGTTACATGCGGAAGCAAAAGAGAAACGTGTACGTGTGGAGTTATCGCGGAAGATAGAGATTCCAAGACCACTCTCGAATACTTTTGTGGAGATATTGTTCTCTCTCATGAAACGGAGAGCATCAGCAACTGTGAAAACAGCTTCCAGTTCATCATCTGTTTTGTCCCATGTCCAAAAGAAATCGTTGTTGTACATTTCTTTGAAGTTTAAGCTGTTTAATTTATCAATGTAATCCTGTAATGTTTTCATAAAATCAATACCTGCTATGCTTTGATAGCTTATCCTTTCCTGATATGAAATAATTGAATCTCTGCGTTTGGCAGAACACCGGTTATCCGGCTGTATCTGTTTATCTTGTGTCCCTGCCTGTTACAGCAGGGATTCTGTCCGGACACATATTAAGCCTTTAGGATGATAGGAAATCCGTCGCCTAAAAAAATTTGAAAATTTATTTATTATTTGCAGTATGCAGTTGGAAGAGCAGCGTATACAGCAGCGCATCTTACAAGGTCGATCTTCCATGTTTTTTCGTTCGGAGCATGAGCCTGTGCTTCTGCACCAGGTCCGAATCCGATACAAGGAATGCTGTTACGTCCCATGATTGTTACACCGTTAGTAGAGAATGTCCATTTGTCTGTAAGCGGACGAGCTTTTCTCATGCCTTCTGTCTCAGCATTTCCGAGACGCTCTTCGCCGTACAGTCCTTTATATGCTTCTTCCAGAGCCTGTGTTACTTTGTGATCTTTCGGGATTACCCATGTCGGGAAGTAGCACTCGATCGGATATACAAGGTCTGTATAGGACGGACGGTTGTATTCATACATGGATACTGTTACGTCGTCGCCATATTTCTGTACAGCCGGAAGAGCACGGATCTCATCCAGGCAGCTTTCCCATGTTTCGCCTGCTGTCATACGACGGTCAAGAGATACAGAGCAGGAGTCAGCTACTGCACAGCGGCTTGGGGATGTGAAGAAGATTTCGGAAGTAGTAACAGTGCCACGTCCAAGGAAACGTGCTTCTTCCCATTCAGGGTTGTATTTCTCATCAAGCATTTTTACAAGACCTTTGATCTCTGTGGTATCAGCAGCATCGTTTTCGTTTAATGCGCGGATATCCTGGAGAATATCAGCCATTTTGTAGATTGCATTGTCACCACGTTCCGGAGCGGAACCATGGCAGGAAACACCCTTTACATCTACGCGGATTTCCATACGTCCACGCTGTCCTCTGTAGATACCGCCGTCTGTTGGTTCTGTGGAAACAACGAATTCAGGACGAACACCATCTTCATGGATGATGTACTGCCAGCAGAGACCGTCACAGTCTTCTTCCTGTACAGTACCTGTCACAAGTACCTGATATTTATCGTTTAAAAGACCAAGGTCTTTCATGATCTTAGCACCGTATACTGCAGAAACAATACCGCCCATCTGGTCAGATGTTCCACGTCCGCCGATTTCTTCATCAGATTCGAAACCTTCGTATGGATCAAATTCCCAGTTCTTGATATTACCGATACCGACTGTATCAATATGAGCGTCAAAACCAATGAGAGTTTTACCTGTTCCCATGTAGCCGAGGATATTGCCCATCGGATCGATCTGAACTTTGTCGAATCCGACTTTTTCCATTTCCTCTTTGATTCTCATGATATGTCCTTTTTCTCCGCAGCTTTCGCCAGGAATGCGAACCAGATCGCGAAGGAACTTAGTCATATCATCCTTATAACCCATTGCAGCTTCGTTAATTTTTGCGTAATCCATTTTTTTACCCTCCCAATATGTATAAAATATTATGATGTTAGGGTCAAAAGGTATTTTGCCCCTAATCTGATATCATATTATTAGTTACTGGTATATCATTTTCGAGATAACCATACCACTTACCTGTCTGTGTTCACCAAAAACATCATTTGCTTAAAGATTCGTTTGTTCCGTATAATCCGTCCCATACGATCTCGCGGTAGCGAACAGGATCAGTGTCACCTTCTGTGGAAATAACAAGTACTACGGAATTCTCATCCAGTTTCAGCGCTTCTTTTAAGTCTTTTGCATCTTCATCGTGAAGAGCAGTGAAGCAGAAACCAAGCGGAACGGAACCGGATTCACCGGAGACAACGTGTGGATCATCTCCCAGTGGATTAGCGTAGATACGTGTTGCCTTTGCGCTCATCCAGTCAGGACAGGATGCAAATACATCTACGTGATTTTTCAGGATATCCCATCCGATCGTATTTCCCTCACCGCATGCAAGACCGGCCATAATTGTCTGAAGATCACCTGTAACATTTACCAGATTTCCTGTCTTTGCAACAGCGGAGCGGTACAGACAGTCAGCAGCACTTGCTTCACAGACAGCCATAACCGGCGGGTTATCTTTATATTTATGAGCGAAATAACCGACTACGGCACCTGCTAAAGAACCAACACCGGCCTGAACAAATACATGTGTCGGACGTTCAACACCCATTTCTTTTAACTGCTGGTCAGCCTCAAGAACCAGTGTTCCGTATCCCTGCATGATCCAGGATGGAATTTCTTCATATCCGTCCCATGCGGTATCCTGAACGATGATACCATGTTCTGTTTTGGCAGCTTCTGCTGCAGCCATTCTTACGCAGTCATCATAGTTTACTTCTTCGATCGTAACAGTAGCACCTTCTTTGGCAATGTTATCGAAACGGGTCTTTGTTGTTCCCTTAGGCATTCTTACAACTGCTTTCTGTCCAAGGCGGTTAGCTGCCCATGCAACTCCACGTCCATGATTACCGTCTGTTGCAGTAAAGAATGTAGCCTGTCCGAATTCTTCTCTTAATTTATCAGAAGAGAGAACATTGTATGGCAGCTCGCTGATATCACGTCCAAGTTCTTTTGCGATATAGCGGCCCATTGCATAAGAACCTCCAAGTACTTTGAAAGCATTTAAGCCAAAGCGATAGGATTCATCCTTACAGAAAATATTTTTTACTCCTAAATATTTCGCAAGGGATGAAAGGTTCTGAAGAGGCGTCACACTGTACTGTGGGAAACTTCTGTGGAACTCATTTGCTTTCTTTACATTTTCTTCGGACATCAGTTCCAGGTGTTTATCATCTGATTTCGGAACCTCGTTTACAGTCCATTTTAATCCTTCTGTCATAAAATGACCTCCCTTAAAAATTATCATTTGGTTTCCTTAACTTGTGATTCTATCATACCATATATTTTAAAAATTGCAATAGAAAAATACAAAAATTTTTAGGTTTTTCAAAAAAAAATTAGGTTTCATAATTTGTACATTGATATAAGGATTTGGATATGATAAAATAATGAGTAATGTTCGTTTTATTTTTACAGGATAGACAGTAAAGTGGGTATAAAAGAGCAATACAAAAGATACAGAAGAGGAGAAAATATTATGGCAGTATTTCATGCATTCCGGGCACTTCGACCTACACCGGAAAAGGCTGCTGATGTGGCAGCACTTCCATATGATGTGGTAAACCGGGAAGAAGCAAAATCAATCGGAGATGAGAATCCCCTGTCCTTTCTTCATATTGACAGACCGGAAATGGATCTGGAACCTGAGACGGATCTGTATGATGATCGGGTTTATGAAAAAGCAAAAGAAAATCTTGACAATATGGAAGAAAAGGGAATTCTTGTTCAGGATCAGAAGGCCTGTTACTATATATATGAACTTGTAAGAAAAGGAAAGACACAGACCGGTATCGTAGGATGCAGTTCCATTGATGATTATATGAATGGTGTAGTGAAGAAACATGAGCTTACCAGAGAAGATAAGGAACAGGACAGGATCCACCATGTAGATTCCTGTAATGCAAATACCGGTCCTATTTTTCTGGCATGCAGATATCCGGATTCTCTGCTTACACTGATGAATAACTGGAAAGATCATCATGAAGCAGCATATGATTTTACAGAAGAGGATCAGATCACACACAGAGTATGGGTGATTGATGAAGATGAGGTCATTTCTGAAATAAATAAGGAATTTGCAGGGATTGATTCTCTGTACATCGCAGATGGACATCACCGCGCAGCTTCCGCTGTAAAAGTAGGTTTAAAGAGAAGAGAACAGAATCCGGGATATACAGGGGAGGAAGAGTTTAATTATTTCCTGTCTGTTGTATTTCCCTATGACCAGCTCTGCATTCTTCCTTATAACAGGATTGTAAAAGATTTGAACGGCCTGACTGTAAAGGCATTTCTGGGCGCCCTGAAGTTCAACTTTGAACTGATGCTGATGCCGGGATTTCCATGCAAGCCTGTAGAGAAGCATTGTATGGGAATGTATGTGGACGGACAGTGGTATCACCTGAAAGCATGGCCGGATATCTATGAAAAGAAGGACGTGGTCGGACAGCTGGATGTATCCATTCTTCAGGAAAAAGTCCTCAGACCAGTCCTGGGAATCGAAGATCCGCGCACAGACCAGAGAATCTCCTTTGTGGGCGGAAGCCATAAGGCAGCAGAGCTGGCAGAGATTGCGGACAGAACCGGCGGTGTAGCCTTTGTCATGTACCCGACATCTATGGAAGACCTGATGAAGATTGCAGACGAAAACAAATTAATGCCTCCAAAATCCACCTGGTTTGAGCCAAAGCTTCGGAGTGGGCTGTTTATACATAAGTTATAATTTGCCGAAGATGTCTTATAAAAATATTATAATAATTTCGCTGTAGACTTTTTCTTCCTTCAATGGTACAATTGGTTCCATACAAAAGAGAACGAGACGTACTATAACGAAAGCCTGCTAATAAAAAGTCAAGTGTTTTTTTGAAGAAAATTTCAAAAATCCGATTTGATATTTTGTGCATAACTTTTAAGCCGCCAGAAATGCCGGCTTTGAAAGTGGTGATATAGAAAAGGGTGTTATTCTGTCTGTTCTAAGTTCCGCAGACATTCTTTGACTTTACCATAGTAAATGCGTAAGAACTTATTCGCTCCGGCTGTCATGTAGACATAGTAAGGCTTTCCCTGAGACCGTTTTTTGTCAAGAAAACGGTACACCGGATCGGCTTCAGGAGCATTTTGCAACAAGGTTGTCATGATCTGAAACAATGTTTTGCGCAGCCTTGCGGATCCGACCTTTGAAGCCCTGTTGCTCTTTGACTTGTGCTGGCCGGATTCATCAACACCGGGGTCTACGCCCGCAAAGGCGGTCAGTGCTTCCCTGTGGGTAAACCGGGATACATCGCCGATCTCAGCGATGAGCTGGGGACCATAGGTTTTCCCAACGCCATAGATGCCCATTACGGTGCTGTATTCTGGAAGTGTGGATGCCAGTTCGTTCATTTCCCTGCGGAGTCGTTCTACATGTTCGGAGGCAAGATTTAACTGCTGGATGCTTTGCTGGATCAACAGCTTATAAGTCTTCTCCTTTGGAAAGACGGCAACCAACTCCTTCGAGGCATTAAACAGTTTTTCTGGCTTGTCCTGCTGAAAGATATAGTGGTGCTTCTTACAGAAAGACATGTAGCGTTCTGTAAATGCCTTTAACCCAATCTTGCGGACACAATCCGCATGCCAGAAAGAATAAGCATAGTCAACCCATTTTTCACTCCCGTCCTCACGGGTGGGGCTGTCAAAGAGTTTGTTTACACCAGGATAAGTATTATCCAACAGTGCAATCAGATTTGCTTTTGCGGCAACCTTTTGTTTCATAAAGAAGCTGAATTGAGAGTTTAAAGTTTTTAACTGAGTACGTGTATTGTCCATACCTGAATATTGGCGCAGTTCCGTCCAGTTGTCAAGCGTATAGCGGGCAATTTTGCGGGCATCCGCCGGATCCGATTTCACCTTGCGCAGGGAGTTGTTGCCAAAGTTTTTAATCAGGTGAGGATTTACAATGGAAATAAACAATCCAGCCTCGGATAGAGCCTTTATCATAGGCTCATGATATCTACCCGTACACTCCATAACGATCTTTGTGGTGCCGTCTAATGAACTCAAATAATCTGCCAGTTCATTGAGGTTTTGGGATGTGTGGGAGACATCAAAGGGCTTGCGGATCACAGTGCCGCCAGGCTGCAGGACTGCAACGGTGCTTTTACCCTTTGAAACATCAATACCTACTGCGTTGTACATTCTACGTACCTCCAAAAGTGAATTTGCATGGATTCCAGCATTTCTCATTGCCTATTCAATCTCCTGGGGTATCAAACGAACGTGAAGTAGTAGTTCAACCTGCATAAATCGAACGGCTGCAATGACAGGCTGGCTGACAGGCTTTCGTACGGACGCCAATGGTCCTAGGAGGTGTCGTCAGACCGATGCCTAATCATTATACAGCTTAAACAATGAGAGGATTAAGTCCCAACTGGCTGTTGGGTACTGAAACCCTACACTTATATATTAGGAGGAGGGAAGAATGTGGAAGATGCGGAATTGAGAAATATCCTTTTTTCTATACAGGGAAGCATTGCCGGTTTTCAAAATGATATGTCCGATGTAAAGAACGATATCGCAGATATGAAGACAGATATTGCAAACATGAAGACGGATATCACGAACATGAAGGCAGATATCACGAACATGAAATCAGATATTGTGCAACTCAAGGGAAGCGTAAAAACTATAGAACTCAAACTGGAAAATGAAATTGACAGAAAAATATCTGCCCTATTTGATGCACGTATGGATGAGCTTCGCTATAGAAAGGAGAATAAGGAAACTCGAGAGAAAGTTTTTGAACTGGATATGCGTGTAGACAATTTGGAAAAAGCCATCATGCCAGCGTAACTGTAACAGATGATTGTAAGGCTTGTACATAGGATAAACAGGAAGAAATTTTATAACATAAAAAAGTACATGAAATTTCTTCCTGCTAAATTTGTATAATTTTTGTAAATTTTTCAAAAAACAGTTGAAATCACAGAAATAATTTGTTATACTAACTTGCGTTACGGGGTATGGCGTAGCTTGGTAGCGCGCACGGCTGGGGGCCGTGAGGTCGCAGGTTCAAATCCTGTTGCCCCGACTGACATATGGTTAAATCGTTTGTAGTATATTTACAATGAATGATTCAGACGTATGTTCATTTTAAAAAAGCCAAATAAAGTTATAAGTAAAATGCAATGATAAGGAATAGTACACCCGGACCGGAGCACAGAGAACTGCTGGTTGCTGAGAAGCAGTGGAAGGAAATTGTGGAACTCGCCTTTGAGCAGCTGCCTGAAATTATACAAGAGTAGGTGCAGACGGTTTCCACCGTTATATGGAGAGGATATAAGAATACCGGATATCCGGAGATTCCGTATCCCATGAGTGTATGACATTGTTCATAAATAAGAGTGGTACCGCGTAAGATGATAATATCTTTCGTCTCTTGCAGATAAGTCTGTGGAGATGGAAGATTTTTTTATGTCTTTTTACAGTCAATCCCCACAGTCCAAACATAATATTTACATAACGGAGGAAGAAAAAATGATGAATCCAAGCAAATATCAGAGACAGTATTTTATGCCGCCTGTTAAATGCATGAAATGGGCAGAAAAAGAATATGTGGACAAAGCACCTGTCTGGTGTTCTGTAGACCTTCGTGACGGTAATCAGGCACTGGTGATTCCGATGAGTCTGGAACAGAAAATTGAATTCTTTAAACTTCTTGTAAAAATCGGTTTCAAAGAAATTGAAGTAGGTTTCCCGGCTGCTTCTGAAACAGAATATGAATTTCTGCGTACCCTGATCGAGCAGAATTTGATTCCACAGGATGTAACTATTCAGGTTCTGACTCAAGCCAGAGAGCATATCATCCGCAAAACTTTTGAAGCTGTCAAAGGCGCACCAAAGGCAATTGTACATGTGTACAATTCCACTTCTGTAGCTCAGAGAGAACAGGTGTTTAAGAAATCCAAAGAAGAAATCTTAAAGATTGCAGTGGATGGTGCCGCATTATTAAAGAAACTGGCTGATGAAACAGAAGGAAATTTCCAGTTTGAGTACAGCCCTGAAAGCTTTACAGGCACAGAACCGGAATACGCTCTGGAAGTATGCAATGCAGTTCTTGATGTATGGCAGCCTACAGCAGATAACAAATGCATCATCAATCTGCCTGTAACTGTACAGCATTCCATGCCGCATGTATATGCAAGCCAGGTAGAATATATGTGTGAAAATCTGAAATACCGCGAGAATGTAATCGTATCTCTCCATCCGCACAATGACAGAGGATGCGGTGTTGCAGATTCTGAAATGGGATTACTTGCAGGTGCAGACAGAATCGAGGGTACTCTGTTCGGAAACGGTGAGCGTACCGGAAATGTAGATATTGTTACACTTGGTATGAATATGTATTCTCAGGGTGTAGATCCAAAACTTGACTTCTCTGATATGCCGCATATTTGTGAAATATATGAAGAATGTACCGGAATGAAAGTAGGCGAAAGAAGTCCGTACAGTGGTGCACTTGTATTTGCCGCATTTTCCGGCTCTCATCAGGATGCAATTGCCAAGGGTATGCACTGGAGAGATGACAAGGATCCGGATCACTGGAATGTTCCGTATCTTCCGATCGATCCGACAGATGTGGGAAGAAATTATGACGCAGATGTTATCCGCATCAACAGCCAGTCTGGTAAAGGTGGCGTGGGATATATCCTTGAGACCAAATTCGGTCTTAACCTTCCTCCGAAAATGCGTGAGGCAATGGGATATGCCACAAAAGCTGTTTCAGACCACAAACATAAAGAGCTTCATCCTGACGAAATTTTCAATCTGTTTAAACAGACCTTTGAGAATATCACAGAACCGTACAGCATCAATGAAGTACATTTCCAGCAGAAAGATGGCGGTATTGTAACAAAAGTTACCTCTACTTTCCGCGGAAAGACAATCACTACAGAGGCATCCGGTAACGGACGTCTTGATGCAGTCAGCAATGCACTGAAGAAGGCATATGAGCTGAAATATTCCCTGGAAACATATCAGGAGCATGCGCTGGAGCGCAGTTCAAGTTCCAAAGCTATTGCTTATGTCGGTATCAAAAAGCCGGATGGAACCCTTGCCTGGGGTGCAGGCGTAGACGCGGATATCATTCGCGCATCTATTGATGCACTTGTAACAGCGATCAATAACCGTTAGATTGTTCCGACACGCCCGATTTTTTCCTGCTGTTTTTTGACTTCTGCAGGTCAGGCTAATATCCGCTTGGCAGGGAATAATATAGTTTACATAAAATATCAAAAATCAGATACCGGTCAGATTGTCCAGAGGACTTCCTGATCGGTATTTTTTTGTATTTATAAAAATACAAGAAAGTCTTAATGTACGCGATAAAGTACAATAAAGAAGCAAACTCCGATGAAAAGCTATCAGAATTGTATTTAATTAAAATCATAAAGGAAATTAATTGACATAACACTCATGTTTACGTATACTGACAGCGTGGACAGAAAAGTGTCCTAAATAAGTACAATTTACATTTTATTATCTCACTCCAGGCCAGTGAGAAATGCGCGGAAATATTTTAGAGAAAGAGGTAAAAGAATGAAAAATTTCGAACAGTGGAATGGCTTTAAGGGCAACCGTTGGAAAGAAAAAATCGATGTACGTAACTTTATTGGAATGAACTATACACCATATGACGGTGATGCTTCTTTCCTGGAAGGACCTACAGAAGCTACAAACAAACTGTGGGGCAAGCTCCAGGCACTTCAGAAAGAAGAACGTGCCAAAGGCGGAGTTCTTGATATGGAGACAGAGGTAGTTACATCTCTGACAGCATATGGTCCCGGATATATTGATGAAGAAACAAAAGACCTTGAAAAAGTTGTTGGTCTTCAGACAGATAAACCTCTGAAACGTGCTTTCATGCCATACGGCGGTATCAAAATGGCAGAGCAGGCTTGTGAAACTTACGGATATAAAGTAAGTGACAAGATTAAAGATGTTTTCCACAACTATGAATTTAAAACTCACAACCAGGGTGTATTTGATATCTACACACCTGAGATGAAAGTAGCACGTCACAACAAGATCCTTACAGGTCTTCCGGATACTTACGGACGTGGACGTATCGTTGGCGACTACAGACGTGTGGCTCTGTACGGAATCGACGCTCTGATCGAAGGAAAACAGAAAGACTTCGCAGCATGCGACCGTCAGGGTATGAGACGTTATGACTTCCAGCTTCGTGAAGAGATCGCTGATCAGATCCGTGCTCTGAAAGGCATGAAAGTTATGGCTGAATCTTATGGATATGATATCTCCAAACCGGCCAAAGATGCAAGAGAAGCTTTCCAGTGGCTGTACTTCGGATATCTTGCAGCCATCAAAACTCAGAACGGTGCTGCAATGAGTGTCGGACGTATTTCCACATTCCTTGATATTTATATTGAAAGAGATCTTCAGAACGGAACTCTTACAGAGAAAGAAGCTCAGGAGCTTGTTGACCACATGGTAATGAAATTCCGTATGGTTAAATTTGCACGTATCCCTTCTTACAACCAGTTATTCTCCGGTGACCCGGTATGGGCAACTCTGGAAGTAGCAGGTATGGGACAGGACGGACGTTCCATGGTAACAAAGAACGACTATCGTTTCCTGCACACACTGGAAGATATGGGACCGGCTCCGGAACCAAACCTTACAGTACTTTATTCTTCAAGACTGCCTGAGAACTTCAAGAAATATGCTGCAAATATTTCTGTTACAACAAGTTCTGTTCAGTATGAGAATGATGATGTTATGCGTCCGGTATGGGGCGATGACTACAGCATCTGCTGCTGTGTATCTGCTACAGAGACAGGTAAAGAGATGCAGTTCTTCGGCGCTCGTGCAAACCTTGCAAAATGCCTTCTTTATGCGATCAACGGCGGTGTTGATGAGAAGACAAAACAGCAGGTAGGACCAAACTATCAGCCGATCACTTCTGAATATCTTGACTATGATGAAGTAATTGCAAAATATGACAAAATGATGGACTGGCTGGCTCATCTGTATGTCGGAACACTGAACATGATCCACTACATGCATGACAAATACTACTACGAAGCAGCAGAGATGGCTCTGATCGATACAAAGGTTGAGCGTTCTTTCGCAACAGGTATCGCAGGATTCTCTCATGTAGTAGACTCCCTGTCCGCTATCAAATATGCAAAAGTTAAAGCTATCCGTGATGAAGACGGTATTACAACAGATTTCCAGGTTGAGGGTGACTTCCCACGTTATGGTAATGATGATGACAGAGCAGACGAGATTGCAACAACTCTTCTGTCTACATTCCTTGAGAAACTGAAACACATCCATACTTACCGTGATTCCAAGCCAACCACATCTATCCTTACTATTACTTCCAACGTTGTTTATGGTAAGGCTACAGGATCTCTTCCGGATGGAAGAAAAGCAGGGGAACCTCTTGCACCTGGCGCAAACCCATCTTACGGTGCAGAGCAGAACGGTCTTCTTGCTTCCCTGAACTCTGTTGCCAAGCTTGACTATGAAGATGCTCTTGACGGTATCTCCAATACTCAGACAATCAATCCTGATGCTCTGGGACACAGTGATGACGAGCGTTCAGAGAATCTGGTACATGTACTTGACGGATACTTTGATCAGGGTGCTCATCACCTCAATGTAAACGTATTTGGTAAAGAGAAACTGATCGACGCTATGGAACATCCGGAAAAAGAAGAGTATGCAAACTTCACAATCCGTGTATCCGGATATGCTGTTAAGTTCATCGACCTTACAAGAGAGCAGCAGTTAGACGTTATTGCCAGAACCTGCCACGACAGAATGTAATTAATGGATGATGATATAATGGATAATAAACAGATAAAAGGCTATGTTCATTCTTTAGAAAGCTTCGGGTCCGTTGACGGACCCGGAGTAAGATATGTGATTTTTTTAAGCGGCTGTGCCATGAGATGTCAGTTCTGTCATAATCCGGATACCTGGAAGATGAAGCAGGGAGAGCTTTATACGGCAGATGAGCTTCTTAAGAAAGCTTTACGTTATAAGGGCTACTGGGGCAGCAAAGGCGGTATCACTGTAAGCGGTGGTGAGCCATTGCTTCAGATGGATTTTCTTACAGAATTTTTTAAGAAGGCAAAGGCAGAGGGTGTGCATACGAATCTTGATACCAGTGGAAATCCCTTCACTGATCAGGAACCATGGCATTCCGGATGGCTGGAGCTTATGAAGTATACAGATCTTGTAATGCTTGATATCAAGCAGATTGACGAGCAGGAGCATATTAAGCTTACCGGTCATTCCAATAAGAATATTCTTGCGATGGCGCGGGAACTTTCTGATATGAAAAAACCTGTATGGATCCGTCATGTGCTTGTGCCGGGCGGAAGTGATAAGGATGAATATCTGCACCGGTTAGCTGATTTTATCCATACTCTTTCCAATGTGGAGAGAGTGGAGGTGCTCCCTTATCATACGCTTGGTAAGTTTAAATGGGAGAATCTGGGGCTTTCTTATCCACTGGAGGGGGTTAATCCTCCGACGCAGGAAAGGATTGATAATGCCCGGAAGATTCTTGGAGCTATCTGAGTAAAAATATATAGCTGTCATATCCTCTTTTTGGGGGTGTGGCAGCTTTATTTGTTTAAAAAAGGGGACGCGAAGCAGGCGTATAGTTGTACCGGATACGGTTTCGGCATCTAAGAGATTCTAAGCCCTCGAAAATCCGCTAAAAGCATGAGACGAAAAGTCCGGAATTACTCGCTGTCGCTCAGACAAGGGACTTTTCGTCTCATAACGCAGATTTCCGAGGACTAAGAATCTCTAAGATGCCTGCAAATGCATCCGGTACAACTATACGCCTGCTTCGCTGGTTTTGGTTAAGATATAATACAAGGTGGAGTGTGAATTATAAGAAGGACTTTGTTTATATAAAAATGAATTGAGACGTGAAATATATCCCCCGGGAGGGCTTGTTGGGGGGAGGGTGGATTTGATATAATTTTGGTCATATATGATTATAAATTGCATGCATGGAGGTTGGCATAAGGTGAAGGATTTATTATCGGAGATTGAGAGTTACTGGACTACCCGGGCTGAGGGGTATTCTGAAGTTAATCATAAGGAATTGAATGGGATGCAGAAGGGGGCATGGCTTGAGGTGTTGAAAGGGCAGTTCCCGGAGAAAGCGAAGGATGAGATTAAGATTTTGGATATCGGAACAGGACCTGGATTTTTTCCTGTTATTCTGGCTGAGGCGGGATATAAGGTGACTGCTGTTGATTATACACAGGAGATGTTGGATACTGCGAAGAGGAATGCCGGTAATCTTTGTGAGCGGATTTCTTTTTATAAGATGGATGCTCAGAATCTGGAATTTGAGGATGATGTGTTTGATGTTGTGATCAGCAGGAATCTGACATGGAATCTGAAGGATCCCAAGAGAGCTTATGAAGAGTGGTGTCGTGTACTGAAACCCGGCGGAAAGCTTCTTAATTTCGATGCAAACTGGTACGGTTATCTTTATGATGAGGAGAAACGCCTGTCTTATGAGGAAGACCGAAAGAGTGTGGAGAGTGAGCATCTGGATGATCATTATCTCTGTACGGATATTGACAGAATGGAGAAGATTGCACTGCAGATGCCTCTTTCTTCTATTAACAGACCGTCCTGGGACAGGAAGTTTCTGAAGGAGAACGGGTTTGAATCTGTTGCAGTGGATACCGGGATCTGGCAGCGGGTGTGGAGTCAGGAAGAGAAGCTGAATTATCATTCTACGCCGATGTTTATGATCAGCGCTGTGAAGGAAGAGAAAAACGTCTGGTCCGAGAATGATGGAATGGGTGATTCTGATGGCGGATATGACAGGAAAAGAGATTTGGAGGATGCCATGCTGTGTGCTGCTCCGGGTATGAAAAAGAGTGGATTTCTGAGACTGGGCGGAGGTGAGTTTTCGCTTCCTTATACAGTAATCTGCGGTTCTCATCCCGGAAAGACAGTTCTGATCACCGCTGCGGTCCACGGAGGAGAATATGTGGGAATCCAGGCTGCTGTTGAGCTTGCGGATAAGCTGAAACCGGAGAAGATCCATGGAAGAGTGATTTTGGTCAAGACTGTGTGCAGGAAGGAATTTGAGGAGAGGAGCGGCAGTGTCTGCCTGGAGGATGAAAAGAATCTGAATCGTGTATTTCCGGGAAATCCGAATGGAACCAGGATGGACCGTCTGGCATATGAGGTGGTTCAGAAGCTTCACAGTGCAGCAGATTATTATATTGATCTTCACAGCGGGGATGATTATGAGCAGCTTACGCCTTATATTTACTATGCCGGATGTGCAGATGAAGATGTGGTTCAGATGTCAAGGAAGATGGCAGAGCAGGCAGATGTTCCCTATATGGTAAAGTCTAATGTGGCATCCGGTGGTTCTTACAATTATGCTGCCGCATGTGGCATTCCCAGTGTTCTGATCGAACGTGGCCAGATGGGAGGCTGGAGTCCGGAGGAGGTTCATTCTACAAGAAAAGATGTGCGTAATATTCTGTGTGCGCTGGGTGTTTACGATGGCATGAGAAGTTACAGTAATTATTATCCCATGGAAATTGAAGATGTGCGTTATCAGTCTGCCAGTGTATCCGGGCTGTGGTATCCTGCCAAAAAACCGGGAGATATCATTAAGGTTGGAGAGTATCTTGGCTGTGTTAAGGATTATGAGGGAAATATTCTGGAGACAAGTTTATCCGATTTAAATGGAGTGGTTCTATATCAGGCGGGAAGTCTTCAGGTTATTAAGGATGGTCCGATGATCGCATATGGCAGTTTCAGCAGAAGAAAGGATGAACGCAAGGAAAAGATCACAAATTACTGGGCGAAAAGAAGCGACAGTTTTATGGAACAGAGAAGAGCTGAGCTTCACAGTGATATGGCTGATAAATGGCTGAAAGAGATCGGGACTTTTCTTCCTGATGGAAAATTAAGGATCCTGGATGTGGGATGCGGTGCTGGCTTCTTTTCCATTCTTTTAGCAAAACTGGGACATGAAGTTACAGGAATCGATCTGACACCGGATATGATCATTCATTCCAGGGAACTGGCAAAAGAAGAGAATGCCTCCTGTACGTTTGAAGTAATGGATGCGGAAAATCCGGATTTTCCTGATGGTACCTTTGATGTGATCGTGTCCAGAAATCTTACCTGGACACTTCCGGATGCAGCAAGAGCATATAAAGAATGGATTCGTGTGCTGAAAATGGGAGGAATCCTGATCAACGCAGATGCCAATTATGGTGCAGATGATTTCTCAGATACTGCTGATCTGCCTGCCAATCATGCTCATTTTACAGTAGGCGATGCCATGATGCAGGAATGCGAGGAAATTAAACGCCAGCTTCCTATCAGTTCCTATGTACGCCCTGCCTGGGATCTGGAGACACTGGGAAAACTGGGTATCAACAGATTCTCCATTGATCTGGGTATCAGCAGCAGAATTTATACAAAGAAAGATGAGTTTTATAATCCAACCCCTATGTTCCTGATCTGCGGCGAAAAAAATAAATGTAATAATTGAGAAAAATGAAGCATATATTAAAGGGAGATTTCATTGATGGAACCTTCCTTTTTTCTTTTTTGCAAGCCAAAATGTTACAAAAATATGAAAAAAGCTTGACAAAATCAATTATATTAAATATAATTTTCTTATAAGTTACAGAAATGTTACAGCCATAAAAACCTGTAATTAAAAAAACTCAAGGAATGATAAGTATGAAAGTTCAGAAAAAAGAGTCAAAACAGTCCGGCAATCCGGCGCGGAGTCTGATACTGGTTACAGTGTGTACCTGTACGGCGATTGCGTTTGCAGCAGGCGGCAGAATAGCAGATTTTAATGGAAAAAACAAAGTATATGCAGCTTCTGAAAATAGGGGGAAAACTTTTTCCTCTGATGCTGACGAAACAGATGTATTGCCAACAGGAATTGCAGGAGTAGTATCCGGAATGAATGATACAGCTTCTCCCAAAAAATCAGTCACACGTATCGGAACTTCCTGTGAACAGGTAATGGTCGGTCAGAGAATCAAAGTTATTGAAGATAATATGGCAGAATTCGATGTCAGCTCTTCTATGGAGAGCAGCATCAATGAGTTGGATGCAAGGACAGCGGCTCTTGCAGAGAGTGCCCGGATGATGTCGGATGAGGACTATGATACATTGCTTCATATTGTAGAAGCTGAAGCAGGTACTGAGGATGTCAAGGGACGTATTCTGGTTGCCAATGTGATCATGAACCGTATAAAGAATAAGGAATTTCCCGATACAGTCACAGAAGTGGTATGGCAGAATACCAATGGTGTTCCGCAGTTTTCACCGACTTATGACGGACGTATCAATGAAGTAACTGTTACAGATGAGACAAGAGAAGCCGTCAGACAGGCTCTTGAAGGTGTGGATTATTCAGAAGGAGCACTGTTTTTTATTCAGAAATCTGAAGCTGAAAGCCAGAATGTCTCCTGGTTTGAGAAAGATCTGAAAAGGCTGTTTAAATACGGCGTACATGAATTTTATACCTATCCGGATTCAGCAGAAAGTTCCACAGGATCGTAATAAACGATACTCTTCATATAACTCATTTAACAGGATTGCGGTAATACTGCTCAAAATATGGACATATTCTTCGGGAACAAAAGAATATGTCCATATTTTTGATTTATAGTAATCGATCATAGATACTGTTCACTGGAAATATCCCGCGAGGTGTTTTTTGTGAGCGAAGGTCACAGAAAAACCAAGACATACTGCGCGAATTTATGCGATTAGCATAAATTCTGTGCATCGCGAAGCGTGTTGCTGTGAACAGAGTGAACAGTAATCAATCATAAAAAGATAGAAAAAGAGAAATAATTTAGGATAGTATTTTGCTAAAGTATATGCTATAATGTGCTCAATTGGCGAAATGAATAACTGTAACTGTTCAGCGGTTTATTATTACTGCCAATATACTGAACAGTTACGAATAACTTTGGAAAGGCAGGAAATATCATGCAGGTATTATACAAAAGCACAAGAGGAAAAGAAGAAACCGTAACAGCTTCTATGGCTATTTTAAAGGGGCTTTCTGAGGATGGCGGCTTATTTGTGCCGACAGAGATTCCGAAGCTGGATGTCCCAATGGATGAGCTGGCAAAGATGAGCTATCAGGAGACAGCATATGAAGTAATGAAATGTTTCCTTACTGATTTTACAGAAGAAGAATTAAAGAACTGCATCAACAATGCCTATGATGAAAAATTTGATACAAAAGAGATTGCACCGCTTCATGAAGCAGACGGAGCTTATTTCCTTGAGCTGTATCATGGTGCGACCATTGCGTTTAAGGATATGGCATTATCAATTCTTCCACATCTTATGACTACAGCTGCTAAGAAGAATCAGGTAAAAAATGAGATTGTTATTCTTACCGCTACTTCCGGAGATACAGGTAAAGCGGCAATGGCCGGATTTGCAGATGTTCCGGGAACCAAGATCATCGTTTTCTATCCGAAACATGGTGTAAGTCCTATCCAGGAGAAACAGATGGTAACTCAGAAAGGCAACAATACATATGTTGTGGGAATTACCGGAAACTTTGACGATGCACAGACTGCCGTAAAGAAAATGTTCAATGATAAGGAACTGGAAGCAGAACTTGATGCTGCAGGATATCAGTTCTCATCTGCGAACTCTATCAATATCGGACGTCTGGTACCGCAGATCGTTTATTATGTATATGCATATGCATCACTTGTACGTCAGGGCAAGATCAAAGACGGTCAGGAGATCAATGTGGTAGTACCTACCGGAAACTTTGGAAATATCCTGGCTGCTTATTATGCAAAACAGATGGGACTTCCGGTTCACAAACTTATCTGTGCCTCCAATGATAACAAGGTTCTGTATGATTTCTTCCGTACAGGAACTTATGACAGAAAGCGTGACTTTATCCTTACAACCTCACCGTCCATGGATATTCTGATCTCCAGCAATCTGGAACGTCTGATCTACCGTATCGCAGGCGGTGATGCAAAAAAATGTGCAGAGCTGATGCAGTCTCTTACTGCAGGCGGCGAGTATACCATCACAGAAGACATGAAGGCACAGCTTGCAGACTTCTATGGCAATTACTGTACAGAAGACGAAACAGCAAAAACAATCGCAGAAATCTTCAAAGACAGTCATTATGTGATAGATACCCATACTGCAGTTGCAGCAGGTGTTTATGACAAATATGTAAAAGATACCAATGATACCACACCAACTGTCATTGCATCCACAGCAAGCCCATATAAATTTACAAGAAGTGTAATGGAAGCACTTGGAGCAGATACAGACGGTAAGGATGATTTTGCATTGGCTGATGAACTGAGTGCGCTTTCCGGAGTGAAACTTCCACAGGCAGTTGAGACGATCCGCACAGCACCGGTGCTTCATAACCGGGTGGTAGATGCGCCGGATATGCCAAAGGCAGTAAAAGATATCCTTGGAATCCGATAATCGTTACTGTTCACTCCGTTCACAGTAACGTAGCCAAAATTCATTCCAGATTGCCTGCGGCAATGGAATTTTGGCTTGTATGTCTCGGGATTTTGGCATATTCATGCCAAAACACCTCGCGGGATAGTGGTGTGTGAACATTAACCGATAATCTCCATATTATAAAAAATATAATTAATTCTACATTTTATGTTGAAAAAGAACATATACTGGAGTATAATAAAAATCAGTTAAAAACAGTGAATATCCTGAAATGTACGAGGCCCCTTCTTTTTTTGAACCTACATCGACTTTAACGGGAACCCAACATCGCAGGCCGGATGTCAGGCCGTCATTATGCAGCGGAAGACAGAAGGTCTGTTGAGGATACCCACCTAGCTATGGCTAGGCGTCAATGGGAAGGGAACGGCATTTCGGGAACTGTAAAAATGAGCCGTAGAGAGGCTCTTTTTTATTATCTTTTGGATTTAATATTATTTTATGATACGGGAGGTTGGAAACAATGGGTGTTTCTGAAAGAAAGTTCGGTGTATTACAGACTGGGGAAACAGTAAAAATTTTTCATCTGGAAAACAAATCCGGGGCATATGCGGAAGTGACAGATTTTGGAGCAATCCTGGTTAAGGTCTGCGTACCTGATAAAGATGGTACTTTAACAGACGTAGTACTTGGATATGATGATCTGGCATCTTATGAAGTAAATGGATGCTTTTTCGGTTCAACCATCGGCAGAAACGGAAACCGCATCGGCGGTGCGAAATTCTCTGTCAATGGCAAAGAAGTAGTTCTTGCTCAGAATGAGAATGACAATAATCTTCACAGCGGTCCTGACGGATTTGAAAAAAAGCTCTGGAAAGTGGCTGAGATTTCCGATGATAAAAACAGTGTTATATTTAACCGTATAAGTCCGGATGGCGAGAATGGTTTCCCGGGAGAATTTGATGTGTCTGTAAAATATGAGTTTACGGAAGACAACGAACTGAGGATCCATTATCAGGGAATCTGCGATGAGCCGACAGTTGCCAATATGACAAATCATTCTTATTTCAATCTGAATGGTGAGGGAAGCGGAACCGCCATGGATCAGTATCTTACAATCCATGCAAAATATTATACACCTGTAGCCGACAGTCATTCCATTCCTACAGGAGTGTATGAGGAAGTTGCAGGGACTCCCATGGATTTCAGAACTGCCAAACAGATCGGGCAGGATATTGAAGCAGAATTTGAGCAGCTGAAATTCACAGGCGGATATGACCACAATTATGTGACAGACAATTATGCAAAAGGAAACAGAAGACTAATCGCAACCGCATACAGTGATAAAACCGGAATTGCCATGGATGTCACTTCCGACTGTCCATGTGTACAGTTTTACGCAGCAAATTTTGTCGAAAATGAACATGGTAAAAATGGTCATACTTACAATAAGCGGGATGCTTTCTGTCTGGAAACGCAGGTTGAACCGAATGCGGTCAATGTTGAAGATTTCCACTCCCCGATTCTTAATGCAGGTGAACAGTATGATTCTGTGACTGCTTATCATTTCTACATCAGAAAGTAAAAATCTGACCATAAAACTAATTACATATTGATCCGGTTTTTTTCATATCTACAGCGTTCCAGCATGAAAAGAACCGGATTTTATTATCCATAATTCATGTTTGTCATAACGGCAGTTTCATGGTATGATAGTAAACAGAGATATTCGAAACAGTTATCTTTATAATTACAGCAATCACCATAAATGCATTATCTAAAATGACTGCTGTAAAATAACAGAATGGAGACATATATGAAAAAGAAAAATAAAACCCGGTCTGTTACAGGGCTTTTATTCGGGTTTATGGAACGTGTATCCGGAGATCACGTAGGAGCTTATGCGACACAGGCAGCGTATTTTCTGATCATGTCTTTTATTCCCTGTATTCTGTTTCTGACTACACTGGTACGGTATACACCTCTGACCTATAATGTAGTCAGGGATGCGATTGTTGCTTTTATTCCGGAGAATCTGCAGAGTTTTGTTCTGGGAATCGTGGTAGATGTATACAAAAGAAGTACTGCAATTGTCCCTTTGTCAGCAATTGTGGCACTGTGGTCTGCCGGAAAAGGAATGCAGTCTATCATCAATGGATTAAATACCATTTATCACGTAAAAGAAACCCGTAACTGGCTGTTAACCAGAATTTATGCAGTATTCTATACTTTATCACTGGTGATTGCGGTAATCGTGTCTCTGCTTATGCTTGTACTCGGAAACGAAATACAGAAAGCTGTATCAAGATATATTCCTTTTCTTGGAAGAGTTCTGGGAAAAATACTGGGGGCAAGAGCACTGTTGGTATTTGGTGTGTTGTTTCTGGTTTTTCTTATGTTGTATAAGGTTCTTCCGAACAGAAAAGCCACATTCAAAAGCCAGATTCCCGGAGCCTTGATCATAGCAGTTGCATGGTCGATATTTTCATACGGATTCTCTTTTTATTTTGAGATTTTTCCGGGGTTCAGTAATATGTACGGAAACCTTGCGACGATCATCATGGTCATGGTGTGGTTGTATATCTGTATGAATCTTCTGTTATACGGTGCAGAGATCAATGCTTATTTTGAAAAAGAATTCCGGATTGCACATAAATCGGTACAGGAACTGCTGGCACATGAAAAAGAAAAAAAACAGCAGGAAAATGAATGAAATTTGGCTGTTACTGTTCACTGGTAATATCCCGCGAGGTGTTTTTTGTGAGCGAAGGTCACAGAAAACCCGAGACATACTGCGCGAATTTATGCGATTAGCATAAATTCTGTGCATCGCGAAGCGTGTTGCTGGGAACGGAGTGAACAGTAACTTTTGGCTACGTTGTGAACATGACAGTCAGGGGGCTTTTTATTGTAAAGCCTTTCTGAGTGTGCTATAATAAACCACAATTTTGGAGAAACAAAAAGGAATCAGTTCTATGATCGTTGTATATTTGATATTTTTGGCTGTCATTCAGGCTGTGACGGAATTTCTTCCTGTCAGCAGCCTGGGACATTTATGCATATTGGAACAATATATGGGAATCGGTCACGAAACCGGATTGCTGTCAGAAACGATGCTCCATCTTGGAAGTGCGGCAGCAATTATATTTTTGTTCCGCAAAGATTTAAAAAAAATCGGACTGGGACTTCTGGGGATGTTTATGGATATGATCGGTAATCTGAATCTATATATCCATAACAAGAAGACAGGGGAAAGTTTGGGCTATGCCAGAATAGTCACCGGAACATATCGGAAAACAGGTGCACTTCTTGTGATTTCCATGATCCCAACAGCACTTCTGGGACTTACAGGAAAACGGCTGGCTCTTCTGGCCGCGGACTCTCAGATTGTTCCGGGAATCGGATTTTTACTTACAGGCGTATTTCTTCTGGTAACAGATCTGAATAAATCCGGTGGAAAAAAGGGACCGAGAGAGGCTTCTTATGACAGCGCCATGTGGATTGGAATTTGTCAGGGGCTTGCTGTCTTTCCGGGGATTTCCAGAATGGGATTTACGTTATGTGCTGCACTGTTATGCGGATATAACCGCAAATTTGCGGTTCGTTTTTCTGTTTTTATGAGTCTGCCTGCTATCATAGGTGCTTTTTTTACGGAAATCGGAAATTTTGGTGCTTCTGAAATGACGGCAGGACTTGGGTTTACCTATGTATTTGCAATGATCATCGCCGGTTTTGCGGGATGTCTTGTTATCCGAAATACAATAGCCATGACTCAGAATGTAAAATTACGCTATTTTGCATATTATTCATTTATAGTCGGTATTATTACACTGGCATTAAATTTTGCCCTGTAAAGGGAAGATATTTACGAGAAGATCAAGGAGGGGAGCCTTAGAATGGCAGCATCAAAGAGTAAGAATACCGGGCATTCGGGAAGAAATACAAAAAAGAAGACAGCAATGGAACAGGAAGTCGGCAGATTTCAGACAGAAATCATATTATTTGTGATTTTGGCCGCATGTGTGATCCTGATGGCAAGCAATTTTGGAGCAGGTGGTTTTGTGGGAGATGCGATCAGTAATTTCTGTTTCGGACTGATGGGATTGATGGCATATCTGTTTCCAATCGTATTTTTCCTTGAATCAGCATTTATTCTGATCAATAAAACAAACCGGCTGGCATATAAGAAACTTGCAGCGGCGTTTGTGATGTTTCTGTTTCTGTGTGGGGCAGCGCAGCTTCTCACAGACGGATATATGCAGAGTACAACTTTGCTGGATTATTATGCTTTAAGCGCAGATTATAAAACAGGCGGTGGTCTGATCGGAGGAGCGATCTGTATTTCTGTCACATCTGCTTTTGGAACTATCGGCGGATATGTGATCATTATACTGGCATTTGTTGTATGTATGATCATTATCACACAGCGCTCTCTGCTTGATTTTGTAACGCGGCTGGTTATAAAGGTGTGTGATTTTGTAAAAGACAGACATATGCGCTATATGCAGGGGCAGCCTGAACGTGAGCGATATAGAGAAGAACGTGCCAGAGAACGTCAGCTTATAAGAGAACAGCGGTGTGAAGAAAGAGTCCGCAGACTGGAGGAAGAAATTGGCGATGATGAATTTTCAGATGATGACTTTCTCATGGATCCTTCGGAAGCAAAAAAAATGAAAAAAGGCGGCTTTCTGGAAGGAACCAAGCTGGCAGGCTATTCTGAACAGAAGCCAAAGAAAAAGGGGAAACTTCTGAAAAAAGCAGCAGATACAGATAAAGCAGCAGCAGAAACAGCCGAAGCTGCGGAGAATACCGAGAACACAGGGATTAAATCCTCTGATGATGCGGATAATAAACCATACATCGATGCTCCGATGAATTTTGAGATTCACAGAGCGGATACATCCCCGGATACATACGAGGCAGATAATGAATCACAACAGCAGGAAGACCTTCCATTTGAAGATGCTGTCACTGACCGGAAGAAATCTGTGGTTTCAGAACCGGAGGAAGATCTGCCCCCTTTTCAGGATGAGAAGGCAGTGCGGCCGCCTTCGAAAAACCCCAAATCTTCTGAAAAGGAGATACAGAGCGGAATTGTAAACATTCAGCATGAGATCACCCGACAGGAAGCAGCCGTAAAAAAAGAATATAAATTTCCAGCCTTAAATCTGCTGAAGAAAGGAAGCAGCAAAGCTCAGGGGGATTCTGATGCCTATCTGCGTAAGACTGCAAAAAAACTCCAGGAAGTACTTCACAATTTCGGCGTGAACGTGACTGTCACTAATGTGAGCTGCGGACCAACAGTTACCCGTTATGAACTTCAGCCCGAGATGGGAGTGAAGGTCAGCAAAATTGTAGGTCTTGCAGATGACATCAAACTGAATCTTGCCACTCCTGATATCCGTATTGAAGCACCGATCCCCGGCAAAGCAGCAGTGGGCATTGAGGTTCCCAATAAAGAGAACAGTACGGTTATGCTCAGAGATCTGCTCCAGTCAGAAGAATTTCAGAAGGCAAAATCCAAACTTTCTTTTGCAGTAGGAAAGGATATTGCAGGTAAGACTGTAGTTGCGGATATTGCCAAAATGCCACATCTTCTCATCGCAGGTGCAACCGGTTCAGGCAAATCAGTATGTATCAATACACTTATTATCAGTATCCTGTACAAGGCAAATCCGGATGAAGTAAAGCTTATCATGATCGATCCTAAAGTAGTAGAGCTCAGTGTGTATAATGGAATTCCACATTTGTTTATTCCGGTTGTGACAGATCCGAAGAAAGCAGCAGGCGCATTAAACTGGGCAGTACAGGAGATGACAAACCGTTACAATACATTTGCGGAGTACGGTGTCCGTAATCTGGATGAATATAATAGAAAAGCAGAGCAGATCAAGGCGGCAGGAGCTGAAGAAGAACCTGTAAAAATGCCGCAGATCGTGATCATCGTGGATGAGCTTGCAGACCTTATGATGGTTGCGCCCGGAGAGGTGGAGGATGCTATCTGTCGCCTGGCCCAGCTTGCACGTGCGGCAGGTATCCATCTGATCATTGCCACACAGAGACCGTCTGTAAATGTTATCACCGGTCTGATCAAGGCGAATATGCCTTCCAGAATTGCTTTCTCTGTATCTTCCGGTGTGGATTCCAGGACAATTCTGGATATGAACGGAGCCGAGAAGCTTCTTGGAAAAGGTGATATGCTCTTTTATCCTCAGGGATATCAGAAGCCTGCAAGACTTCAGGGTGCATTTGTATCTGATGATGAGGTAAGTGCTGTGGTTGAATTTCTTGCAGATAAAAATCCGGGTGTCCAGTATAACCAACAGATCGAGCAGCAGGTAAATTCTCCTGTAACAACAGGTATGTCCGGAGATGAAAGGGACATCCATTTTGAAGAAGCAGGTAAGTTTATCATAGAGAAAGAGAAAGCTTCTATTGGCATGCTGCAGAGAATGTTTAAGATTGGTTTCAACAGAGCGGCAAGAATCATGGATCAGCTCTGCGACGCAGGTGTAGTGGGACCGGAAGAGGGAACAAAACCGAGAAAAGTTCTTATGTCTATGGAGGAGTTTCAGAATTATCTGGAAAATCAGTAAGTGAGGACTGTCTATGAAATGTCCTAAATGTCATAAAGAGGTGGAAAAAGGCTCTCTGTACTGCCCCTACTGCCTTGCGGAGATACCCTGGGTAAGAGAATTCAGCACAGTGGAAACTCTGATGAAAAAGGAGCAGCAGAACCGCCCATCCGAAAAAAAACAGAAAACAGAAATTATAAAATATTTCAAACATCCAAAAAGAAGAAAGCTGAAATTCAGCAGAAAACAGCTTCTATGTCTGCTTCTGTGTGCGGCGACACTGCTGGGGTTCTTTTGTTATCGACAGTTAAATACTTTTTCTGCCTTATATTCCAGAGCAAAAAAACAATATGCACAGCAAAACTATGAAGAAGCACAGCGGATTGCAGAAAATGCTCTGGATAAAAATCCCAAAAATGAAGCCGCCAATCTTCTTCTGGCCAAAAGTATGGAGAAATCAGGCGATAAACGATCTGCACTTCTTGTTTTGCGCCCGTTTATCCAGAACAAAACTGCGGGAACAGGAATATATAAAGAGTATGTGAAGCTTCTTACACAGGAGGGAAAGACCAACGAAGTCAGACTGATCCTGAAATCTGCTGACAGAGAGGTGCAGAATGCCTGCGCAGAATATATCTGCGAAACACCTGTATCAAATCCTGCCCCCGGAACCTATACTACAACGCAGACTCTGAAACTGGAAGGTAACTGCCAAAAGATTTATTACACATTAGATGGAAGCACACCTACCAGAAAGAGTAAAGTATATACAGAACCTATTATTCTGAGGGAAGGCACAAGTGAATTAAAAGCCTTTGGTGTAAATGATAAAAACATCGAAAGTGATGTGATCAGCAGAAAGTATGTGATTGTTTTAAATGCACCGAAAGCCCCTAAGGTAACACCTAAATCAGGGGATTACAATAAAAAAACAGAGATTAAGATCACTGTTCCGGATGGATGTAAGGCATATTATGCATTTGATTCTGAACCGGATCTTAACAGTACTGTTTATGAACAGCCAATCTCCATGCCTGTGGGTTACCATAGGCTGAATGTTATTCTTGTTGCAGCAAATGGCAAGACCAGTAAAATGACTGCTATGGAATATTATCTGCAGTACTAAAAATACTGTGATTTTATCGCTGATTTTATTAAAATAGAAGGAAGAAGATCATGGAAATCCGTATTGTTACAGTTGGAAAGATCAAAGAAAAATATCTATGTGACGGAATCGCAGAATATGCCAAACGGCTGAGCAGATACTGCAAGCTGACTTTCTGTCAGGTAGCAGATGAAAAAACACCGGATAAAGCGTCAGAAGCACTGAACACACAGATTAAAAATACAGAAGGCGAACGTCTGATGAAACATATACGCGAACAGGATTATGTTATCGCACTGGCAATTGACGGAAAAACGCCGGATTCTGTAGAACTCTCTCAAAAAATTGAGAAACTGGGAGTTTCCGGTATCAGTTCCATTGCATTTGTGATCGGAGGTTCCTTAGGACTGAGTGAGAGTGTTCTGAAACGTGCAGATTATAAACTCAGCTTTTCCAGAATGACTTTTCCGCATCAGCTGATGCAGATGATCCTTTTGGAACAGATATACAGAAGCTACCGCATTATGAATCACGAACCCTACCATAAATGAACGAATGTACCAACAAGTCCAAAAGAAAGAAGAAAACTATGAACACAGAAAAATTTGAAGAATTCATTTCACAGTACCCGATTTTTGAATACCGCATACTGGACACAAAAGATATTACAATTCAGGAACGCGTACGCACGATCTGCCAAGAAGAATGCGAACGTTATGATTCTACTTGGGCCTGTCCCCCCGCAGTAGGAACCCTGCAGGAATGTGAAAAAAAAATAAAAAGTTATCCTCAGGCTGTTTTCTTTTCCAGTGTAGCGGAAGTTTCGGATATCATGAACATGGAAGAAATGCTTTCTACAAGACGGGCACACGAGGACCTGACTACAGAGGTGGGAAAATATCTGAATAAAGAAGGGTATGAAACTTATATCCTGTCTACAGAATCCTGTGATATCTGTGAAAAATGTGCCTATAAAGAGGGAAAGCCATGCAGATATCCTGATCGGATGCATCCATGTCTGGAAAGTCATGGTGTAGTAGTAAATGAGATTGTAGAGCGTGAATCTATGGAATATAATCTGGGTGGAAATACAATTCTGTGGTTTTCTATGGTTTTGTTTCGATGATTGCTGCTGAAACGTGTTTTAAAGAAAGTTCTTCCGGCATAGACTGATAGTAAAAGCCGGGGGAGCTTTTTTTATGAAAAAAGCAGGACAATGGAAAAACCGGATGGTGCTGGCATTAGAACTTCCGCCTGATCTGGCATATAATGAAACGATCGTCACACTGACAGGTCAGACGGAAGCTGTTATCGAAAATTATAAATCTGTTTTTAAATATACACCTTCTGAAATTGTGATACAGTCTTTTTGCGGAAAAGTGACCATATCCGGGAAAAATCTTGAAATCCGCTGGTACAATTCCAGTGCAATGAAAGTGACGGGAAGTATTTATGATATAAAAGCGGGTGACAGCGAATGTTGAAATTTTTGAAATTAATATATGGTTATGTGATCATCCTTGTAAGAGGAGAAAATCTGGAACGCTTTCTGAATCTCTGCAAAAGCAGAAAAGTTTATATGGAAAAGATCCGGTACAGAGAGGACGGCCAGCTTATGGCACAAATGCAGGCCGCTGATTTCTTTCGCCTGAGACCTCTCCGGAATAAAACAGGTGTACATATTCAGATCATACAGAGACGGGGAATGCCCTTCTTTTTTTTAAGGAATAAAAAAAGAAAGGCTTTTTTTACAGGCATGATTCTGGGAGGTATCCTGATATTTTTTTTGACAGGGAGAATCTGGAATATCCACATTGAAGGAAATGTCAGAAACAGTACCGGAGAAATCCTCGATTTTCTGGATAAGCAGGATATAAACCATGGGATGTCCAAAAAAAAGATCAACTGTTCAGAAGTTGCAGCAACTGTACGGAAAAATTTTCCGGAGATTACCTGGGTATCTGCCAGAATAGAAGGAACCCGTCTGATTCTTAATATCCAGGAAGGAATTATCCCCCAAAAAACCAACAGTAATACCTCACCCTGTAATCTGCTCGCAGACAAGGACGGAGTGATCACAGATATGATCGTCCGAAGGGGCATACCGGTAAAAAAGCCCGGGGATTCCTGCAAAAAAGGGGAACTTCTGGTATCCGGGGAACTTCATATCATGAATGACAGTCAGGAAGTCCTGCGAAAGGAATACGTTCATGCAGATGCGGATATTTTTATTTCCAGACAAATTTCCTATTATCAGGAATTTCCATTAAAATACCGTACAGAAATCCCTGCCGGCAAAAAGAAAAAAGAAATGTACTTCCGGTTTGGGCACTGGTATCTGGGATTGTATCCGACATTACATACAGGTCAGAAACGTATCACAGAGGAAATTCCTCTGCGTATCACAGAAAATTTTATACTTCCTGTATGGATCGGATGGACCGAAACTACTGATTATACAGTAAAAGAAGAAACCTATACCAGGAAAGGAGCCGAGAAGGAAGCTGTGCGAAGATTTCATCAATATGAAAAGAAGCTGCTTCAAAATGGCATTAAGATCAGTGAAAATCATATTACTACCAGGCTGACAGAATCTCTGTGCATTACCGGAGGAACCCTGCTTATCATCGAACAGACAGGCGAAAAAAGCCGGATAACATAAAATTCCATAAAAATTTGTATTTAAAAAGTTGCAGGGAGGTGTTACAATGGATGCATCTGGTTTTAACCGGACTTTGATTATCGTCCATAAACGAGGCAATAATCCATTATTAACTTATCAACAGGAAAGGACATCACAGGATGGCTGGCAATATTATTGAATTACACACAGAAGTCCCCGCAGAACTGGAAGCAAATGTATTTGGCCAGTTTGATGAGCATCTTAAGCTAATTGAAAGAACACTGAATGTGACAGTGATCTCCAGAGACGGAATCCTTAAGATACTTGGCAATGAACAGAATGCGGCTTCTGCGAAGAAACTGATAGAAGAACTGACAGTACTTGCAAAAAGAGGCAACACGATCACGAAACAGAATGTCAATTATGCTCTTTCTCTGGCAATGGAGCAGAGAAATGAAGTTCTCACAGAAATAGACAAAGATTTTATCTGTAACACCATACAGGGCAGACCTATCAAGCCCAAAACACTGGGGCAGAAAGATTATGTAGAACAGATACGCAAAAAAATGATCGTGTTCGGTGTAGGTCCTGCCGGTACCGGCAAAACCTATCTGGCGATGGCAATGGCTGTCACAGCCTTCCGAAATGAGGAGGTCAGCAGGATCATCCTGACACGTCCTGCTATTGAGGCCGGTGAGAAGCTGGGATTTCTTCCGGGAGATCTGCAGAGCAAGGTAGATCCTTATCTGAGACCACTCTATGATGCACTGTACCAGATCATGGGAGCGGACAGCTTTGCGAAAAATATGGAGCGCGGCCTGATCGAGGTTGCACCGCTTGCATATATGCGCGGACGTACACTGGATAATGCATTTATCATTCTCGATGAAGCACAGAATACTACTCCGGCACAGATGAAGATGTTCCTGACACGTATCGGATTTGGTTCAAAGGTTATCATCACCGGAGATGCCTCACAGAAAGATCTTCCAAGAGATACCACATCCGGACTTGACGTGGCAATGAAAGTACTGAAAAAAATAGATGACATTGGCTTCTGCCAGCTTACCAGCAAGGATGTTGTCCGTCATCCTCTGGTACAGCAGATCGTACAGGCTTATGATGCCTACGAGAAGAAACAAAAACCTGAAAGACCGGCAAGACGCAGAAACGGGGTAAATGAACGATGAACATGCAGATTGATTATGAGACAGAGCGTGAACTGGGGATCGACTATGAGACACTGGCAGTAAAGGTAGCTGACAAGGTTCTTGAAATGGAAAAATGTCCCTATGATGCACAGGTGAATCTTGTACTTACAGATAACGAAGAGATTGAGAGAGTTAATACTGAGTTTCGCGATATCGCAAGACCTACGGATGTTTTATCCTTCCCTATGATTCCTTTTGAGACACCGGCAGGATATGATATTGTGGAGGAAGATGAATCTTACTTTGATCTGGATACAGACGAACTTCTTCTTGGAGATATCATGATCTCAGTTGACAAGGTATTTGCGCAGGCAGAGGAATACGGACACAGTGTGACAAGAGAATTCTGTTTTCTGGTTGCACACAGTATGCTGCATCTGCTGGGATATGACCATATGACTCCCGGGGAAGCGGCAGTCATGGAGGCAAAACAGGCGAAAGCCCTGGGGGAGCTTGGGATTACACGCTGATCTTCAAATTCTGTTATTGCAGGCAATTTCTGATGGATTTTGTCTCGTAACTGTAAAGACACTGAACAGTTACAAAAATATATTTATATGGAGTAACAAAAAGATGAATTACCGGGAACGACTTAAAGATAAAAAACGTATTGTAATTAAGATCGGTTCTTCTTCCCTGACTCATTCGGAGACAGGAAGACTGAACCTTCGCAAACTGGAAGTGCTGGCAAGAGAGCTCAGTGACCTTCGCAATCAGGGAAAAGATGTCATACTGGTTTCTTCAGGAGCTATAGCAACAGGTGTGGCAGCTCTTGGAATGCATGAGAAACCCACAGAACTGAAAGGAAAACAGGCATGTGCAGCAGTAGGACAGGCCAGACTGATGATGATTTATCAGAAACTTTTTTCTGAATATAATCAGCTTTCCGCTCAGATCCTTATGACCAAAAATACTATGGTTAATAATGTTAACCGAAAGAATGCTCAGAATACTTTCGATGAACTGCTCAGCCTGGGAGTGATTCCCATTGTAAACGAGAATGACTCCATTTCCACCTATGAGCTTCAGAATCTGGAGAAATTCGGAGATAATGATACATTGTCTGCAATGGTTGCTGCACTTGTACGGGCAGATCTGCTGATCCTGTTATCAGATATTGATGGTCTTTTTACAGATGATCCCAATACTAATCCTGATGCAAAATTCATTGATGTGGTAGAAAATCTGGATGATAATCTGCTTAACATGGGAAAAGGTACTTCCGGAAGTAAGGTAGGAACCGGCGGAATGGCTACTAAGCTGACAGCAGCACAGATCGCTTCTGCAGCAGGCGTAGATATGGTAATCGCAAACGGAGCCGATTTCCATATTATCCATAAGATCACAGAGGGCCGCAAGTACGGTACGCTGTTTGTAAGCCAGTCCAAAAAAGAAGTTTATCTGATCGATATTATTGACAGACTGTTATAATACCGGAAATTTACCGGTGCCAAATGACATTCACAGAGTAAATGGCAGTGTTTACAGACAGACTGCCGCAGACAAAAAACAGGAGGAAGAACTATGGAAGTTGAGAAAATCGACCGCATTAATGCACTTGCACATAAAGCCAAAAGTGTGGGGCTTACTGAAGAAGAGAAAAAAGAAAGAGAACTGCTGCGCAAGGAATATATTGCATCTGTCCGCATGAACCTTCGCGCTCAGCTGGACAATGTGGATGTTCAGCAGGAAGACGGAACAATCATTAATCTGGGTGAAAAATATGGAATCAAAAAAAGACATTAGAAAGAAGATTTTCGCAGAAAGAAAGCTGCACACAGATGAACAGATAGAGGCAATGAGCCGCACGATCACTGACAAAGTGACCGCACTTCCTGCATTTAAGAATGCGGACCGCATTCTGGTATATGCAGATTACAACCATGAAGTTGTCACAGAGTATCTTATAAAAGAAGCATGGAAGGCCGGCAAGGAGGTTGCAGTTCCCAAGGTTGTGGGAAAGGATATGGTATTTTATAAGCTGACAGACTTTGCCCGGCTGGAACCCGGATATTTTGGGATTCCTGAGCCTGTATCGGGGGAAATCGTCAACTGGTCAAAGGCTCTTATGATCATGCCGGGAGTGGCTTTTGACAGAGCAAATCACAGAGTCGGATACGGCGGTGGCTTCTATGACCGTTATCTTGAGAAACATCCGCAGCTTGAAAGAGTTGCCATTGCATTTTCTTTTCAGATGTTGCCGGAGGTTCCCACAGAACCTACTGATATCTGTCCGCAGATCATAGTAACAGAAGAGGAGATATGCTATCTTACTGACTGAAAGGGGACCTGAACATGAATGAAATGCTGAACCGCCTTGGCATGAATGCGAAGGCAGCTGAAACAGAAATGAGAAATCTTTCTACAAACAAAAAGAATGAAGTACTTCTTGCAGTAGCAGACAAACTGGTAAAGGATGCACAGACTCTGATCAATGCCAACAGGCTGGATGTGGAAACCGGAAAAAGGAATCATATGCCTGATGGGCTGATCGACAGGCTTCTTCTCACAGAGAGCAGGATTGAAGGAATGGCAGAGGGCCTGCGCCAGGTATCAGCCCTGGATGATCCTGTCGGGGAAGTAACCGGGATGAAAAAACGCCCAAACGGACTGCTGATCGGGCAGAAGAGAGTACCTCTTGGCGTGATTGGAATTATCTATGAAGCAAGACCGAATGTAACTGCGGATGCATTTGCACTCTGCTTTAAGACCGGTAATGTAGTAATCCTAAAGGGTGGAAGTGATGCGATCCATTCCAACGAGGCCATTGTAAACTGTATCAGGGAAACTTTGAATGAACAGGGCGTGACAGAGGATGCGATTCAGCTGATTTCTGATACATCCAGAGAGACAGCAGCAGAATTCATGAAGATGAACCAGTATGTGGATGTACTCATCCCGCGAGGCGGCAGAGGCCTGATCAAAGCCGTAGTGGAGCAGAGCACCATCCCTGTGATTGAGACCGGTACTGGAAACTGCCATATTTATGTGGATGAAACCGCAGACCTTGAGATGGCAGCAGACATTATCATGAATGCCAAGACTCAGAGAGTAGGCGTCTGCAATGCCTGCGAATCTGTTCTTGTACATAAAGATGTAAAGGATGCCCTGCTTCCAGTCCTTGCAAAGCGTCTGCAGGAGAAACATGTGGAGATCCGCGCAGATGAAGCGGCTTATGCGTTGATCCCGGGAGCTGTACACGCAACAGAAGAAGACTGGGGCAAAGAATATCTGGATTATATTCTTTCTATTAAAGTGGTTTCTTCTGTAGAAGAGGCGATTGCTCACATCAATAAATATAATACAAAACATTCAGAGGCAATTATTACCAATAATTATGAACATGCACAGAAGTTTCTGGATGAAGTGGATGCTGCGGCAGTTTATGTCAATGCCTCCACACGTTTTACAGATGGATTTGAATTCGGTTTCGGGGCAGAGATCGGTATCAGCACACAGAAGCTTCATGCGAGGGGACCTATGGGACTTCTGGCTCTGACCACAACGAAATATATCATCTATGGAAACGGACAGGTACGCCCATAGACAGCACATTGATTTTTTCTGAGGGATGTGCTATACTTCAATTCAGATTTGGGATTACTGACTGCTTCGTGGGGAATAAGAAATCGGATGGTGTCAGTAGTGATTTTAACTAAAACTCATCTATGGGAGGACATACAATGAGAAAAAAACAACTTTTTGCATTATTAATGGCAGGTGCCCTGTCTGTAGGAATGGCACCGACAGCCACATTTGCAGCAGATACTGCTGCTGAGACATCAGCCGAAGGCGAACTGGAAGGTGAACTTGACTCTGCAGATACAGAAGAACCTTCTGAAGATCCGGCTGAAACTCCTGAGGAACCAGCCGAAGATCCAGCCGAGACACCGGAAGATCCGGCTGAAACTCCTGCCGAAACAACAGCTGATCCTACAGAGGCACCGGCTGCTGAAGAAACTGATGAGCAGGCTGCTGAGGCAGGATCTGCTATTATAGTTAATGGACATTCTTATTCAACACTTGCTGAAGCATTTGAGGCAGTACCTGAAAGTGCAGATATGACCGATGAGACAAAGTACGTCAAAGTAAAAGGTGATATTGAAATCAGTGCTACGGTTGATGTTCCTTCTAATAAAAATATTATGCTGGTTGCAGCAGAAGATGCGACTATTAAACGTGCGGCAGGATTTATCGGAAGCATGTTTACTGTAAATGGTGGTAATCTTCAGATGGCAGGTTCGGCAGAAGATGCGGCAACAGGCGCTGTTGACAGTACTTTAATTGTTGATGGAACTGGTGAAGGGGTTACTGGTTCTATTGTTGAAGTGATAAGTGGTAACTATGCTTTATCTGATGGAGCAACTCTGACAGGTAATACTACAACAGGAGATGGCAGTGCAATCAACAACAGTGCGAATGCATATCTTTTAGGAGGTACAATCACAGCAAACAGCACGACAGGAAATGGTGGTGCGATTAATAATGCTGCCGGTGCAAACGTATATCTTCAGAATGGCACGATTACAGCCAACTCCGCTGCAGCAGGTGGTGCAATTTACAGTGAAGGAACTGTAAATATTCAGGGAACCTTAAGTGTTACAGGAAATACCGTTACAAATTCTTTTGAAGCTGCAAGTAACCTTGTGCTTGCCAAAGACGGTGTAATCAATGTAAGCGGTGCTGTTACAGGTTCTGCCATTGGTGTTGCTGTTCAGGAGGCTAACGCCGGAAGAACAGTCGTAAAGCTGGGTGACGCTGTTACTGATGTGAAACTGGCGGATGTTCTTTCTCAGATTACATATGAGGGAGATTCTAGCCTTAAAATCGGAGAAGACGGAACTTTAGTCAGTACAACAGAACCGTCCCCTACCCCAACTCCTGCAGAAGAAAAACTGAAAGTAACAGGAAAAGAATGCAAATGGTCCGGAAGTGGTACTGTTAAAATTAAGTTCCAGTCAAATGTAAAAGGTACCTATTATATTGACTGGGTAAAACGTGGTGAGAAAGCACCGACAATCGATACTTCCAGAGTAGGTGCTCCTATTGAGGCTGATACAAATGTAACAGCAAAAGTTACTGATCTTCCTGACTATGATGTTGATATTTATGTATGTGTGATCAGTGATAAGGATAAGAGTAATTATGGCTCTGTAATGTTCCAGCCTGATTCAAAAGAACGTCCTGTTACACCTACACCATCTCATACTCCGGTAGTACCCGATGTAAAAGAGAGTGTTGTACAGGGATTTGAGAAAGCACTTGTGTTCTATCCGAATACTTTCTATGACTTCAAGGTAATCGGTGCAGGTACACAGAACAATAATCCGGGAGAAGGTGATGTCAGATGGGTACCTGTAGGATGGAGTATGTCTTCTAACCCGTCAACCTGGAACACATCCTGGAAAATTGGTGCCAAGAGCGGTATTTATACAGATGCCGAAAAAGCATATACTATTTACATTAAATATGCAAAACAGGTATACAGTGGAAATGACTGGCAGGAAACAGATGCTTCCGAAGTTCTGCCCTATCAGTTCAAGGCAGCTCCTCTGACACAGGCCACTACCACACCAGGTGCAAACGGAACAAACGGAGACGGAACCGGATCCGGCGACGGAACTACAGATGGAGGAACTACAGATGTAACTCCGACAACCTATGCAGACGGAACAAACGGAACAGCGAAATCAGCAGTATCCACAGGTGATGAATCACCGGTCGGAACTATGCTGGCTCTTGCTGCAGCTTCTGTTCTTGCAGGTGGTTACGTACTGATAAGAAGACGTAAAAAAGAAATGTAAATATAATCCAATTATTTTTAAGAGACAGGTCTTATGGCCTGTCTCTTTTCATATATATAATAATAAGGCAGCCATTCAGCCGTCCATACAGGTCAGAATCCGGAATCTGATCCAGGCTGCTGAACATTTGCCAAAAAGGAGGAGAGAATGTATGTCAACAGAACAGATGGGAACTTATGAAAAAATATACTTCGCATTGTGGGAACTCGGACAGAGATATGGAAATTTTGTCCAGTTCAGAGTGATCGGAAGAAGTCATGATGACAGAATGATCCCCATGCTTGAGATTGGAAAGGGTGATACCTGCATTATCTGTCTGAGCGGAGTGGAAAGCGGAGACAGAAATCTCCCGGAATATCTTTTGTCCATTGCAAAAGATTACTGCAGATCCTATGAAAGCAACTGGACTATCGGAGAAAGTTATGAAGTTCGTAAACTTCTGGATAAGGTTCGTATCTGTATGATCCCCATGCTGAATCCTGACAGCTATGAGATATGTGAATACGGATATGGTGCCATACATAATCCCATCCACAGACAGATGCTGAAAATGCAGGAC
This sequence comes from Blautia wexlerae DSM 19850, assembly GCF_025148125.1. Taxonomy (NCBI): domain Bacteria; kingdom Bacillati; phylum Bacillota; class Clostridia; order Lachnospirales; family Lachnospiraceae; genus Blautia; species Blautia wexlerae. Next base: position 2,293,996 of record NZ_CP102267.1, on the reverse strand, counting down.
AGGCCTGTGGAAGAGTATGAATGTAATGCCAGGGGAATTGATCTGCGCAGAAATTTTCCGACTAATTATTATCAGCGGAAAAGAGTGAATCAGGAGCCTGCCAGTGAGAATGAGACTCGTGCCCTGATCAGCATTTTTCAGGAATATTCAAGCCTTGGCCTGCTTACATTCAGTTATTCCAGAGGGAAGATCGTTTACTGCAGACAGGAGAAAGGCTTTGCCTACAATCAGAAAAATTACAGACTGGCAAGGCATTTACAGAAATGTTCCGGCTATCGTCTGGAAAAAGGGATTGCAGGTGGTGCGAGAGTCAAAAAAGCCGGAGCAAAACCTGAGATGGGATCTCCGGAACAGTTTTATGCGGAAGTGATCCGTCAGCCCTCTCTGGCAATTGAGATTCCGGAATACCGCAAGGACGATATGGAAGAACTGCGTCTGATTCCACTTGAATATCTTTATTCTCTAAACAGCGGCATATTGGCAAACGCATAAATCCGTCACATAGTCAAAGAAAAACTGTATCCGAAAATAAAAAGTAATAAAAACAGAGATTAGCGTTTGACATAAAGCCATAGATTCTGTATGATAAAAAGAGTGCCCCGAAATGTTGTAAACAGAAAGATGAGGAATCAATAGTGAATAATAATACACAGGAAAGTAAAATACAGTTAGAATATATCAATAAATGTACAGAGCTTGTGAAGGAAAAATATGAAAATGCGCCAGCTTTCTTTATCCAGAATGCAGGCTGCCAGATGAATTCCCTGCAGACGGATACAGTGGCCGGTATCGTGAAACGTATGGGCTATACAGAAGTATCCAGAGAAGAAGATGCAGATGTTGTCATCTATAACACCTGCACAGTCCGGGAGAATGCAAACCTGAAGATTTACGGTCATCTTGGCCATCTGAAAAGTATTAAGAAAAAGAATCCTGAACTGAAGATTATATTGTTTGGCTGCATGATGCAGGAGCCGGAAGTAATTGAGAAGATCCACAAAGAATATTCTTTTGTTGATCTGGTTTTCGGTACCCATAACTTCCATAAGTTTCCGGAGCTTTTCTACAGAAGCTTAAATACGGAGGGACAGATCATTGATGTCTGGAAGGAATCTGATGAAATCGTGGAGGGTATGCCTTCTGACCGTAAATATTCCTTTAAAACGGGTGTCAATATTATGTTTGGCTGCAATAATTTCTGCAGTTACTGTATTGTACCATATGTAAGAGGAAGAGAGAAGAGTCGCGAACCGGAGGCGATCATAGAAGAGATCAAGGGTCTGGTAGCTGACGGTGTGACAGAAGTTATGCTTCTGGGACAGAACGTTAATTCCTATGGAAAGACACTGGAACATCCGGTTACTTTTGCACAGCTTCTGAAACAGGTGGAAGCAATTGAAGGATTAAAGAGAATCCGTTTCATGACTTCCCATCCGAAGGATCTGTCTGATGAACTGATCCGGACAATGGCAGAGAGCAAAAAAGTGTGCCATCACCTCCACCTTCCCATGCAGTCCGGAAGCAGCCGAATCTTAAAGATCATGAACCGCCGTTATGACAAAGAAAAGTATCTGGAGCTTGTAGCCAAAATCCGTAATGCCGTACCGGATATTTCCCTTACTACAGATATTATCGTTGGTTTCCCGGGAGAAACGGAAGAGGATTTCCAGGATACTCTGGATGTTGTGGAGAAATGTGATTTTGATTCTGCATTTACCTTTATCTATTCCAAAAGAAGCGGCACACCTGCTGCCAAAATGGAGAATCAGGTACCTGAGGATGTGGTAAAAGACCGTTTTGACCGTCTTCTTGCTCTGGTTCAGGAAAAAGGCCGAAAGGCTTCTTCTCGTTTCGAGGGAACTGTTCAGGAGATCCTTGTAGAGGAAGAAAGCAGAGAAAAAGGTATCTTTACAGGAAGAACAGAATATAACCTTCTGGTCCATTTCCCGGGATGTCAGGATCTGATCGGTAAATATGTAAAAGTAAAACTGGATACCTGCAAGGGATTCTATTATTTCGGAAGCCTTGCAGAATAAAAACATTGAAAAATACTAACTGTTTACGAACAGTAATATAAAGGACTTCTACAGAAGCCCATATCAATTTAGATATAAAGGGTGGAAGATAAAAGTGAAACAAAATAAATACGAAATAGATATGTGTAACGGAACCATCATGGACAAGCTGATTTCCTTTTCACTGCCGCTGATGCTGTCCGGAATCCTGCAGCTGATGTTTAATGCTGTGGATATCATAGTGGTGGGAAGATTTAGCGGAAGTCAGGCACTTGCAGCCGTAGGCTCAACCACAGCACTGATCAATGTGTTTACTAATCTGTTTATTGGTATCTCACTTGGTGCGAATGTACTTGCTGCCCGGTTCTATGCGGCAGGAAAAGACCGGGAAATGTCAGATACCGTTCATACAGCTGTAACTCTTGCACTGGTAAGCGGTATCGTCATGGCATTTGTGGGACTGATTTTTTCCAGATGGGCTCTGGAATTGATGGGTACTCCGGATGATGTGATCGGACAGTCTGCACTGTATATGAAAATCTATTTTCTGGGTATGCCGTTTTTTATGCTTTATAATTATGGAGCTGCGATTCTGCGGGCTGTAGGAGATACGAAACGTCCACTGATCTTTCTGGTTATTTCCGGTGTTGTAAATGCAGTACTGAATCTGATCCTCGTGATCATGTTTCATATGGATGTGGCGGGCGTAGCCATTGCTACTGTGATCTCCCAGTTAATTTCCTGCATTCTGGTACTCAGATGTCTGCGTACATCGAAAACCAGCTACCAGCTTCATTTTGGAAAATTAAGGATCAATACTGTTTACTTAAAACAGATTTTCCAGGTTGGGATTCCGGCCGGGATCCAGAGCACAGTCATTAATCTGTCAAATGCTCTGCTTCAGTCCTCGGTTAACTCCTTTGGATCGACCGCCATGGCAGGGTATACGGCGGCCAATAATATTTTCGGTTTTCTGTATGTGGCGGTGAACTCTGTCACACAGGCATGTATGAGCTTTACCAGTCAGAACTATGGTGTGCATAAATTTAGACGTATGGATAAGGTTCTGGTCGACTGTCTTATTATTTCCGTAGTTACCTCCTTTTCCCTTGGATGCGGTGCATATTTCTTCGGTTCTGAGATTCTTAAGATTTATACTGCCGATCCGGAAGTAATCCGCTGCGGACTGGAAATCCTGTCTTACACTACCGTACCTTATTTTCTCTGCGGGATTATGGATCTATTTCCGGGTGCCCTGCGTGGAATGGGACATTCCGGCGTTCCAATGATCCTGTCAGTGATCGGAACAGTAGGAACCAGGATCGTATGGATATTTGGAATATTCCCGCATCACAGATCACTGGCTGTTCTGTTTATTTCCTATCCTGCATCCTGGATGCTGACGATCATTATGCAGGTCACCTGTTTTTATTTTGTCAGAAGAAAAGTGCATAGAGTATAGGTCTTGGAGCTTTCGCGAAAAATAATTACCGGCAGAATATTGCCGGCGGTTATTTTCTGTGAGAGCTCTTTTTTGTTACTGTTTACCCGTTCACAGCAACCACAGTAATCTTTTTGTTTCCGATATGAAAAAACAGTATTGACAAATACCCCATAAGGGTATATAGTGACTATTGTAAAGATACCCCATAAGGGTATTTTGAAATCGTTATATATTTCAGAAATTTATATAAAACAGAATCTATTCATAAAAATCAGAAGGAGGATTTCCTATATGGCAGAAACACAGGAGAAAAAAGTCTGTTCCTGTTGCACTAAACATACAATGCGTTCTGAGGAGGAGAGAAAAAAGCTGATCAACCGTCTTAAACGTGTGGAAGGACAGATCCGAGGAATTATTGGTATGCTGGAGAATGATGCATACTGTAACGATATCCTGATCCAGTCTGCAGCAGTCAACGCAGCAGTGAATGCATTTAACAAAGAACTGCTTGCCAGCCACATCCGCAACTGTGTGGCAAGAGATATCCGCGAGGGCAAGGATGATACAATCGATGAGCTGGTGGCTACTTTGCAGAAACTGATGAAGTGAAAGCTGTGTGTCCAGATTATTATAGAATCAGAGTACAGCAGAACAAAGATCCGGGAACTGCAAAGCAGCAGAGCAGGGGATATCAGGTAAGGGACAACAAGTCGTAAGGAGGAATAGAAATGGAACAATACAATGTAACCGGAATGAGTTGTGCGGCCTGTAGCAGCAGAGTGGAGAAGGCCGTATCCAAGGTTCCGGGTGTGACATCCTGTTCGGTCAGTCTGCTGACTAACTCCATGGGAGTAGAAGGAACTGCCGGTGCAGGTGAGATCATCAAGGCTGTACAGGATGCAGGATACGGAGCGTCCTTAAAGGGGGTATCCGGGGAGCAGATATCTGCTTCTGCGGCAGAGGAGGCACTGGAAGACCATGAAACACCGGCACTGAAACGAAGGCTGATCGCATCTGTAGGCTTTCTGCTTGTGCTGATGTATTTTTCCATGGGACATATGATGTGGGGCTGGCCTCTTCCGGCATGGTTTAATGATAATCATATTGCCATGGGACTGGTGCAGCTTCTTCTCGCCGGAATCATAATGGTCATTAACCAGAAATTTTTTATCAGCGGCTTTAAGAGTCTGTGGCATCGTGCACCAAATATGGATACCCTTGTAGCACTTGGTTCCATGGCATCCTTTTTGTGGAGTGTTTATGTACTTTTTGCAATGACAAGAGCACAGGTGGACGGAGATTCTGCAGCAGTTATGAATTACATGATGGAGTTCTATTTTGAATCTGCAGCCATGATCCTTACCCTGATCACAGTTGGAAAAATGCTGGAAGCCCGATCTAAGGGAAAGACAACGGATGCGCTGAAAGGTCTGATGAAGCTGGCACCTAAGACAGCAGTTGTTGTCCGGGATGGACAGGAAGCTACAGTGCCCATCGAACAGGTCCGAAAAGGTGATGTTTTTGTGGTACGTCCCGGTGAGAACATTCCGGTGGACGGAGTGGTCCTTGAGGGAAACAGTGCTGTCAATGAGGCGGCACTTACAGGGGAGAGTATTCCTGTTGACAAGAATCCGGGAGATGCAGTCTCTGCTGCAACCGTAAACCAGTCCGGATTTATCAGATGCGAAGCTACCAGGGTAGGCGAGGACACTACTCTTTCCCAGATTATTAAGATGGTCAGTGATGCGGCTGCAACAAAAGCACCTATTGCCAAAATCGCAGACAGGGTTTCCGGAGTTTTTGTTCCGACAGTTATCAGTATTGCGGTTGTCACCACCATTGTCTGGCTGCTGGCAGGAAAAGAGTTCGGATATGCACTTGCCAGAGGTATTTCTGTTCTGGTCATCAGCTGTCCCTGTGCCCTTGGGCTTGCCACACCGGTTGCCATTATGGTAGGAAACGGAATGGGGGCCAAAAACGGAATCCTGTTTAAAACAGCAGTATCCCTGGAGGAAGCAGGTAAAATCCAGATCGTTGCATTAGATAAGACAGGAACTATCACAAAGGGTGAACCGCAGGTGACAGATATGGTTCCTGCAAAGGGAATCTCAGAGGAAGAGCTTTTAGGCTATGCCTATGCACTTGAGAAGAAGAGTGAACATCCTCTTGCAAAAGCCATTATTGCCAGAGCAGAAGAGAAAAAGATTGTTTTGCAGAAGGTTTCTGATTTTCAGGCTCTTCCTGGAAACGGTCTTCGTGCAGCATTAAACAGTGAAGTGCTTACAGGCGGAAATATGAAATTTATCAGCAATGAAACCTCTGTATCACCGGAACTGATGAAGCAGGCAGAAAAACTTGCAGGAGAAGGAAAAACACCACTTCTTTTTGCAAAAGGCGGGAAGCTTCTCGGCATGATCGCAGTGGCAGATGTTATAAAAGAGGACAGTCCTCAGGCAATAAAAGAACTGCAGAACATGGGAATCCGGGTAGTAATGCTTACCGGTGATAATGAACGCACAGCAAAAGCGATCGGAGCACAGGCAGGAGTGGACGATGTAATTGCAGGTGTTCTTCCGGATGGCAAGGAAAGCGTGATCCGTTCTCTGAAGGAACAGGGAAAGGTTGCCATGGTAGGAGACGGAATCAATGATGCCCCTGCACTTACCAGGGCAGACATCGGTATCGCGATCGGTGCAGGAACAGATGTTGCCATTGATGCCGCAGATGTGGTATTAATGAAGAGCCGGCTCAGTGATGTACCTGCTGCCATACGTTTAAGCCGGGCGACACTGAGAAATATCCATGAGAATCTTTTCTGGGCATTCTTCTACAATGTGATCGGTATTCCACTGGCAGCCGGTGTATGGATTCCGATTTTCGGATGGACACTGAACCCCATGTTTGGTGCAGCTGCCATGAGCCTTTCCAGTTTCTGTGTGGTAACCAATGCACTGAGACTGAATCTCTTTAAGGTACATGATGCTTCCAGAGACAAAAAAATAAAACAGAATGTGGAAGAAATCCATTATATTTCAGATAATGTTTCAGATAATGCAAAAATGAAAAATGTAACAGAAAACAGAAGTCTGAAAGCAGAGAATACAGATTTTTGCAACAGTGAAATTCATGATCCAAAAGATCAGGAAAATATAAAAGAAAACAAGGAGAACAAAGAAATGACAACAATCACAGTAAACGTAACAGGAATGATGTGTGGACATTGTGAAGCACATGTGACAAAGGCAGTAAAAGAGGCATTTGGAGTGGAAGATGTAGTTTCCTTCCATGAAAAAGGAACCACAGTGATCCATGCTCCGGAGAAACTGGACGAGGATAAGATCCGCGAAGTGATCAAAGAAGCCGGCTATGAAGTAACCGGTATTACACAGGAATAAAAAAACAAAAAGGGGATTTTATGGAAAACCAGAACCAGACACCACATAAAAGACGTGTCCGTTATAAAGGAAAATATCCGAAGAAATTCGAAGAGAAATACAAGGAATTACAGCCTGAGAAATATAAAGATACCATTGAACACGTGATTCAGAAAGGAAATACCCCGGCGGGAATGCATATCTCCATTATGGTTAAGGAAATCCTTGATTTTCTTAATATCCAGCCGGGCGAAACCGGATTTGATGCCACATTGGGCTATGGCGGCCATACGAAAGCGATGCTTCAGTGTCTGAATGGCAAGGGCCATATTTATGCAACAGATGTAGACCCTGAGGAATCCGCCAAAACAAAGAAACGTCTGGCAGAGCAGGGATTCGGGGAAGAACTGCTGACAGTAAAGCTTCAGAACTTCTGCACCATTGATGAGATTGCCAAAGAGGTTGGAGGATTTGACTTTATTCTGGCAGATCTCGGCGTTTCCTCCATGCAGATTGATAATCCCAAAAGAGGTTTCTCATTTAAAACAGACGGACCTCTGGATCTGCGCCTGAATCAGGAAACCGGCATCAGTGCAGCCCGGCGTCTGGATACCATTTCCAGAGAGGAGCTTGCGGGAATGCTCTGTGAAAATTCTGATGAACCATACTGTGAGGAACTCGCCAAAGCCATTACCGATGAGATCCGCAGAGGCAATCATATTGATACTACCACAAAACTGCGTCAGGTAATCGAAAAAACTCTTGATTTCCTTCCTGAAAAAGAAAAGAAAGAGACAATTAAGAAGACCTGTCAGCGAACCTTCCAGGCATTGCGTATTGATGTTAACCATGAGTTCGAAGTACTGTATGAATTTATGGAGAAGCTTCCGGATGCTTTGCGTCCGGGCGGACGTGTGGCAATCCTTACCTTTCATTCCGGTGAAGACAAACTGGTAAAGAAAGCGCTTAAAGCAGGATACAAGGAGGGAATCTACTCAGACTATGCAAAAGATGTGATCCGCCCTTCAGCCAAAGAGTGCACACAGAACCCAAGAGCCCGTTCCACAAAGATGCGCTGGGCTATAAAGGCTGAATAAAGTTTTAACCGAATCAAGTAAGTCCCACTCACTGCTTCTATTGCGAAGAGCAATAAGCAGTGAGTGGGACTTGCTTGTAAGGGGCGATGTGATGAATCAGCATTCAAGCTATGCCGGATCATATTCATCTGCTCATGAACTGAAGACCGCAGTTTTATATTTCCGGTTATGATCAGGAGAGCCACGTCTTGTATTCTGAATCAGAGTGCAGACCGTGGCTCTCATTATTTTGTAGAATTGCTATAAACAATTGACGTATTTTGTAAACAAAAGTATACTATGCTTATCAAAAGAACGAAGGAAAGAAGCCCGGAGATTACACCTGACAACAGAGGAGTAATATGGGGAAAGGAATTGAACGGTATGGCTACTGATGAAGAGCTTTATGGGCAATATCTGAGCGGTGACGAGACAGGACTTGAACTATTGATAAAAAAATACGGCGACCCATTGACCTTATACATTGATGGTTATCTGCATGACGTCCACGAAGCGGAGGACTTAATGATGGAAACCTTTTCCTGGCTGTTTACGAAAAAGCCCCGCATCCGGGATGGATGTTTTAAGGCTTATCTCTATAAAGCGGCGCGGCACAAGGCATTACGCCACAAAAGCAGACGGCGGATTATCTTCAGTCTTGACGACCTGACCAGAGAACCGGAGGCGCAGACACTGGTGGAGGAGGTCATCCGCACAAAGGAACGAAATCAGATCCTGCATCTCTGCATGGACGAGTTAAATTCAGATTATCGGGAAGCTCTTTATCTGACCTATTTTGAGGGTATGAGCTACCAACAGGCTGCTAAGGTCATGGGAAAAAGCGTGAAGCAGATTACAAATATGGTGTACCGGGGAAAAGAGCGTTTACGCGGATTATTGCAACGGGAGGGTATTACAGATGTTGAAAAATGAGGAACGAATTGCTGAGGTAAAACGGCGTATTGGGGAAAAAGAACGACAGCAGAGACTGCGGCACAGACGGATTGTCTCCGCATTCTGCATAGCGGCATGCCTTGCAGTAATCGTTGGGGTTTCCTTTGTTATGCCAGGTATTGTCGGACAGATTACGCCCGGTACTTCTTCCGGCTTTGAAACGGCAGCAACAATTTTAGGCGGCGGTACTGCGCTGGGATATATGGTGATCGGACTGTTGGCTTTTGTCCTCGGCGTTTGCGTGACTATTCTGTGCTTCCGCATCCGCCAGCTGAACAAAGAGGAGCAGACGGAGGAACAAAAGGAGGACAATGAGGATGGAGCTGTTCAGTAACCTTTTTCAATTTGCTGTTACCCTGGTGGGCTTTTGTCTGAGTGGTATCTGGTATCTGAAAGATCGAAAACAGACCTGTTTCCTGCTGACCTGCTTTTACGGATGCTTTGCCCTTGGCTCTCTTTACTGGACGCTGTATCTGCTTCTGTTTTCTGAAACACCGCAGGTCTTTTATGTGTCAGAGTTCGGCTGGGTAGCCAGTGTGATTTTCCTTTATCTTCTGCAATACACCCTTTCTTCTGCCGGGGAAAGAAGATTTTCGACAGGAAAAGCCCTGATTGCCCCTTTGATTGGCATTCCGCTTTGTGTGTTTTACTGCACCTTTGGGGATGTTCTCTCCAATCTGCTCTGGTGTGGCATGATGATCGTTGTTTCTTATCATTCCATCCGGGGTCTTGCTTATGCACAGATACAGACGGGAACAGCATGTAAGATGCGGTATTTCCACATTGGGGTACTGTGCTATGTGGCGGTGGAGTATGTTCTTTGGATCTCTGGCTGCCTGTGGCCGGGCTATTCCATTTCCGCTCCCTATTGCTGGTTTGATCTTCTGCTTACAGGCAGCCTGTTTGCGCTGCTGCCAGCCACAGGAAAGGCGGTGCAGGCATGACATATGTATTTCTCTGCATGGCTTCGCCCCTGCTGATTGCCGCGCTGTGTATGGGAAAGCGGCAGAGAAAATTCTTTCTGTTCTGCTTTGCCGGGATGGGTGCATGTCTGCTTTCCGCATACATCAACACCTTTTTCGCTGCACTTTACAGAGCGGACACCTTTGCAGCTACCACAGAGATCGCCCCGGTGGTGGAGGAAGTGATGAAACTTCTGCCATTGCTCTTTTATCTGCTGATATTTGAGCCAAAAGCGGAGCGAATCAAAAATGCCGCTGTGATCACAGCTCTTTCCTTTGCCACATTTGAGAATGTCTGCTATCTGATCCAAAACGGAGCCGGACATTTTTCTTTTATTTTCTTCCGTGGTATTGGGACTGGAGCCATGCATGTGATCTGTGGAGCCATTGTCGGCGGCGGCCTTGCATATGTGTGGCAGAGAACATGGCTGAAGATTGCCGGAACCTGCGGCCTGCTGGGAGCGGCAATCACCTTTCATGCAATTTATAATCTCCTGATCGCCTACGGCGGTGCAGCACAGTATATTGCTTATCTGCTGCCTGTACTGATCCTGACAGCGGGAAAACTGATTTTCCGCAGTTCGATACAATAATATAACCTGATTTTCCGCTTTTGGGAGCTGTTTCGGCAGCTCTCAAATTTTTTTGAAAAAATTTGATTTTCAGGTGAGAGTTTTTCGCTTTTTTTGTACCTATATAAGTGAAAGACTTTTTAGGACTTTTTTGTGAAAGGAGGTTGGAAGGTATGTACGATACCAAAACCCGTATCGAATTGGTAAAAAAGCGAATGCATGAATACCACCGCCGCCAGGAGCGGCGCGCAGTCTGCCGGCTGTCTGTTCTGTGTACCCTGTTATTCCTGTCTCTTGTGGGAGCAACGGGGATAATGCAAAGCCAGCCAATAAACGTTACGGGAATGTACGGCACAATTCTGCTGCATGAGGACGCAGGCGGCTATGTGTTGGTGGCTGTCATTTCCTTTAATGTGGCAGTCGTGATTACCGCATTATGTATCAAATTCAGAAAAAGAGGACAAAAGAGTCAAGACGCATAAGATCATGTATAAAGAAAGGAAAGGTGGAAAGCATGAGGAAAAAGTTATTAGCCGGGATTCTGGCACTTGCATTGTGTTCTACAAATATGCCCCCCCAGACCATATTTGCGGAAGAATTTACTTCCGGAAATCAGGATGTAGTGTCTGAGGAAGAAACTCCGGAGATTTTTACCAATGAGGAGCTGGAAGCGGCAGGAGAGACAGATGAGGAACTGTCTGTATTCAGTTCAGACGAGGTTCCTGAATTTAATGATGCCCCCGATGAGGCAATGGCTGCTGCGGAAAATGAACAAGCTGGAGAAATTGATTTAACTACGAGCAATAAAGTTGTGAATGGAGTTTATACTATAAGTTCGGCAGGAGATCACAAATTCATATGTAGCCAGGAAACAGGAAATAGAATTGTGGTTGATGGAGCAAATATTTCGGCGAAAGACAAAATCAACATTTATCTTATTAACGTAAGTATCAATACAAGTGTTGATTCGGCACTGCGAATAATGAGAAATGTGGAGGCTGCAGTCACTATCCATTTAACAGGCACAAATAGTCTTATAACAAAGGATAACAGGTGTGCCGGTTTACAGAAAGATAACAAAGCTCAGCTTATAATAAAAACCAATAATTCAGACGCTACTGCAGGAATCTTAAATGCTCGTAGTATCGATGGGGATGGCGCCGGAATTGGTGGCGGCTATTACGGCACCGGCTCTTGCAGTAATATTATTATTGATAGTTGTTCTGTAATTGCTAGTTCTAAGTATGGTGCTGGAATTGGTGGCAGCAAGCAACGCGCTGGCAGTGATATTACCATTAAGAGTAGTTCTGTAACTGCTAGTTCTACGGATGGTGCCGGAATTGGTGGCGGCGGTTACGGCGGCAGTGGCAGTGATATTACCATTAAGAGTAGTTCTGTAACTGCTAGTTCTACGGATGGTGCCGGAATTGGTGGCGGCAGTTACGGCGGCAGTGGCAGTGATATTACCATTAATGGCGGCTCGGTAAAAGCCTCTTCTGTATCCGGTTCCCCAACAAACGAAGGGAAAGAGGTTTACTGTTGTACTATTGAAAATCCCGAAAATGCGAACGTAACAATCAAAACTGGAACAGGTTCTAGAGCGTGTCTGAAAAACATTTTAAATTGTTTATTTTAACCAAATTAATATTGAGGCGATACAAATAAATCCCAAGTAGGTTGCAGCTAATTTGTCATAACGTGTAGCGATTCGTCGGAATGCTTTTAATTTCAGAAAATACTTTTCTACTAAATGGCGTTCTTTGTATAACCACCAATCACAATGACGTTCAAATTTAGCTCCCTTTCGGGATGGAATGGTTGGCTCTCCACCGCGTGCGTACACATAATCAAGCAATTTATTACTGTCATATCCTCGGTCAGCTAACACATTGCTTCCGTTTATTTCAATTTGATCGAGCAAAGGGATTGCATAATTGATATCATTACGCTGTCCCTCACTGATCATTAAATAAACTGGATATCCATAGGCATCTACTACCGCATGGATTTTGGTCTTGGCTCCTCCACGACTATGCCCGATTTCATTTGAAGGCCCCCTTTTTTTGCACCGGCACTATCTTTGGTGCGCCTGGATAATAGAAGCATCAATGGATAATTCTTCCAATTCTGCTTCAAGACTTAAAATACGGAAAATATTATCAAGGATACCATCATCGATCCATTTTCGGAATCGGCTATAGACAGTTTTCCATGAACCATAACGTTCAGGAAGATCGCGCCAAGGTGCCCCACTACGTGCAAGCCATACAATTCCATTCATAATGATACGATTGTCTTTCCTTGGACGTCCTTGTTTTCCAGTATTTTCAGGAGGTAATAAAGGTTCAATGCGAAGCCATTCTTCATCAGTCAACTCATATCGTCTCAACATAGTGAACACCCCTTTTTCTTTATTTTATCATGAAAAAGGGAAATAAAACATGCGTTTTGTGCAATTTTTATTTTTCAGACACGCTCTAGGGTATGGAATTGGAAGCCTGTAAACCATTCCTCTCTCGACCCTGATGACACTAATCTGTATGTTTGGCTACCCAAGCTCGAAAGCAATTCTACAAACAGCTATTTGATTATACTTGCCCCAGAAAACAGTTCAGAATTTCGAACACGGAATTATTCATTCGACACCGTTACCAACACATTTAAAGCTGCTCAAGTTGTTAATGATTTTATATTTAAGTCCCCTGTAAATCTTATTTACGATGGTCAGCCTAAAGAAGCCTCATTGAAGTTTAAATTTAAACCTACACATGAAAATAACAGAAAAATCTCATTGGTATATTATAAAGGTAACTACAATGATATCAATGAGAACACTCAACCACTCCAAGGTGTTCCTGTAAATGCAGGCACATATACCGTAAAGGCTGAGATAGAGGCAAGTAAATCCTATTTTGCACATAAAGGATTAGTAAGTCCAAAATGGACATTTACTATTGAAAAAGCCCCTGTAGCACCAGGAGCAGATTCTAATGAAACTCCTATATTCGTTCTATGGTCCTGTAAAAAGATCAGAGACATTACCAATCCTTTTTCGGCTGACTGGAAATGGGATAACAATGTTAATCCTGATCAGGAATTACAAGTTGGAAAACCCATTACAGCTACCGCAATTTACAATGGCGACGATAAGGGGAATTACGAAAAAGAATCTATTACTTACACAATCATCAGAAGTCAATGCACGCACGAACACACCGCCGGACGTTATTACTCCTCTCCATCCTGTACTTCCAGCGGGTATAGCGGAGATACCTACTGCACAGACTGTAATGAAACACTTTCCTATGGTTATACCATTTCCGCATACGGCCATGACTATGACAACGGCGTTATCACTACAGAACCAACTACAGAAACTGACGGAATCATAACTTACACCTGTAAACGATGCAAACATCAGGATACAAAAAATCTCGGAAAACTTGGTGACGGGGAACCTTACATTGAGGGAAGTTTCCAGAAGAAAAGCTGGGATACTGTTAATGATCTGATCAAGACATCCAAAGAAAAAGATACCATCTCCATTATCATGAATGGTGCCAGGACACTTCCTGCTTCTGTTTTATCCGGGATAAAAGGAAAAGATATTTCCCTGAACCTTGATATGGAAAATGGTTTCATCTGGAAAATCAACGGTACTTCCATTACATCAGAAACACCTGCGGATATAGATCTTTCTGTTACAAACACAGCAGAATATATCCCGGCAGCATTATACAGCCTGATCTCCACAAACCAGAATGATTTCGGTTTCCATCTTGGAAGAAGCGGAGCTTTCGATTTCCCGGCTGTGCTTTCCGTAAAGGCAGATGCCTCCTGTGCAGGACTTATGGCAAATCTGTTCTGGTATGATGTTGAGAATGGGGTTCTGCAGTGTATCCAGACTGTAACTGTAGGCGGTGCATTTGAGCGCAGTATTCCATATGCCGACTTTACGCTTTCCAAAGGACAGGATTATTTCATAGCATTTGGTACAGAATCTCTCAATGGCAGAGTCATTCACACAGACGGAAGTATCACAGATGAAAACGGTGCATACCTGCGACCTGCAAACACAAAGATTTCCAGCTATTCCATTGACAGAAACAAGCTCACTGTCAGACTTTCCAAAGGATGTGCCGGCGCTCAGGGTTATGACTTCGTGATCAGCAAGAAATCAGATATGCTCAAAACCGGAAAGTTCAGCAAAACAGTTTCCTCATCCGGCAAGCCACAGGCATCTTTCAGATATCTTTCAAAAGGTACCTGGTATGTGGCAGCCCGAAGCTGGGTTCTGGATGCACAGGGCAATAAGGTCTATGGTTCCTGGACAAAGATCAAGAAGATCAAGATCACTGTTGTCACACCACAGCAGCCAAAGATCAAGAATATTACTGTAGAAGGAAACACTGTGACTGTTACTTACACAAAATGCAAAAATGCCACAGGTTACGAAATCCTGCTTGGAAACAAATATAAGACTTCCGCAGGTGAGAAATATCCGGTTAAGAAATATCTGAAACGTACAGAAGGCAAAAATACCGTAACTGTAACCTTTAAAAATGTAAAGAAAGGCACCTGGTATGTGACGGTACGTTCCTGGAATAGAACCTCCAAGAACAAGTCCAGAGTTTACAGTCCATATTCCACAATGAAGAAATTCAAGACAAAGAAATAGGTTCTCTTTCTTAGGATAAAAAGCGGGAATCCTCGGCAATTCAATTTAAAAAGAAAATATGTTCGATATTTTGTTGCTGAATCCACAGCTGGAATTTAGTTTTTCATTTAAACTTAAATGAAAAACTAAATTCCGGTTTTGGACCAAATGCAAGAGTAAATTCCATATAGGTCGAAGTTACTTTTGCACACATATTTGCCATATTGTCTTTGATAATCATTACTCCGTATAATGTACTTGCAGCTGATTGCCTGCCTGTGCAGATTGGAGATAATTATGAAAAATAAAGGCAATCAGAAACATTTAACATTTGAACAGCGTGTTGATATCGAGAAAGGTCTTACTGAGAATAAAAGCTTCACTGAAATTGGACGGATTATTGGTAAAAATCCATCTACCATATCAAAGGAAGTACGTCTCCACGCACATACAAAAGAACGTCCGGATTCAGGTTACACTCACCCGCCATGTATTCATCGCAAGAACTGTAAGGTGACATGCTTGTGTGATAAGATGTGTGGCATTCATTGTAAGCTTTGCAGAAAACCATCCTTTCGCTGCACTGATATATGTCCCGCATATGAGACAGCTGAATGTGAGAAACTGAATAAACCTCCCTACGTATGTAATGGCTGTGGTAAAAAGACCCATTGTCTTATGCCCAGAAAGTTTTATTCATCCAAATATGCCCATGATGAGTACCGTAGCGTGCTGGTCGATTGCAGAGTCGGCATTAACCAGACTCCGGAAAGCATTCAATCCATGAATGATTTATTGGTTCCATTGATCAAGGAGAAGCATCAGTCCATCGGTCATATTTATGCTACTCATGCAGAAGAATTGGGTTGCTCCAGAAGAACACTTTACTCCTACATCAATGATTGTGTATTCGATGTCCGCAATGGTGACTTAAGACGTTCTGTACGTTATAAGAAACGCAAGAAACCTACACAGACCAGTGCAAAAGATCGTTCTTATCGTCAAGGTCATAACTACGAAAATTTCCAGAATTATATGAAAGATCATCCAGATATAAATGTTGTGGAAATGGACTGCGTGGAAGGAATGAAAGGCGAAAGCTGCGCCCTCTTGACCTTTACATTCCGCAACTGCAATCTTATGCTTATGTTCCTGTTGGAATATCAAGACCAGGAATGCGTGTTAGAGGTCTTTGTATGGCTTGAAACAGTGTTAGGACAGGATGCATTCAAAAAGCTTTTTCCGGTGATCCTCACGGATGGAGGTTCAGAATTCTCAGCTCGTGAAGAGATGGAGAAATTCTGTGACGGAAGTAAAAGCACGACGGTCTTTTACTGTGATCCATACAGCTTTTGGCAAAAAGGTGCCTGCGAAAAGAACCACGAGTATATCCGCTACATCCGTCCGAAAGGGAGTTCATTCGCTGATTTAAATGACGAGAAAGTCAGACTTATGATGAATCACATAAACAACGAAAAAAGAGACAGTCTTAATGGACATAGCCCATATGAACTCTCTCTTTTACTCTTGGACAACAAACTGCACAAAGCATTAGGATTAAAGGCAATCGCACCTGATGATGTTATGCTTAGTCCAAAACTTATAAAATAAAATAGTAAAGCACAGGCAGATTTCACTGCACCAGAATTTAGTCTTGCACATAAGGCATGTGGAATTTAGTCTCGCACACTATTTTCAGATGCCCGGTTAGTATGCATAAAAACATAAATCATGAGTGCTTACAGGTTTATTATAAGACAAAAAAATAGAATTGTTAAGGTGCATTACAGAATTTAATCCCGCATAGTTACTGAGATAATCCACAGCTGGAATTTAGTTTTTCATTTAAGTGTTTTTCATTTAAGTAGCACAAAATAAAAAAACAGTTCAGAGGAGAAGAAAATGCAGACGGTATCCAGTTATGGTGTGGAAATACGAAAACAGAATATCCCAATCCGCCAGACACTGGAAATCTATCGTCAGGCGGTCAGCTATCTGACGGAAATCTATGAACAGGTGTGGGCAGAACTGAAAATGATCCCGGAAGCAAAAAAACGCTTTAATGCAGCAGAACATCTGATTCACACAACGAAAAAGAACCATGCCCACTTTGATTTTGACATCCGTTTTCCGAAGATGCCTTCTTATCTCAGGAGAGCTGCCATCCAGCATGCACTGGGAAGTGTATCGTCCTATGAAAGCCGGATGGAACAGTGGGAGGCAGCGGGAGAACTCTCCGGGAAACCGAATTTTACCTGTGAAAACCATGCCATGCCGGTCTTTTACCGGGATGTGATGTACCGCGAAGGGACAGAGGGAAAAGATGAGGCATACCTGAAACTGTATGACGGGCATGACTGGAGATGGTTCCGTGTGTGTTTGAGTCATACGGATATGGAATACCTGCGAAGGAACTGGTATGGAAAAAAAGCATCAGCCCCGACACTGGAAAAAAGACACCATAAATATTTCCTGCGTTTTTCCTATACAGAAGAAGTGGCACTTACTCAGACACCTGTAAGGGAACAGATCATCTGCAGCGTGGATCTGGGAATCAATACGGATGCAGTCTGTACCATCATGCGGGCAGACGGAACTGTCCTGGGGAGAAAGTTTATTGACTTCCCCAGTGAAAAAGACCGTATGTACCGCACACTGGGACGAATCCGGAGATTCCAGAGGGAACATGGATCTGCGCAGGCAGGAGAAAGGTGGGCATACACCAGACGTCTGAATATAGAATTAAGCAGAAAGATCGCAGGGGCAGTTGCAGAATATGCATGGGAGAATCATGCAGATGTGATCGTATTTGAGTATCTGGAAATGAACGGAAAGATATCGGGAAGTAAGAGGCAGAAACTGCAGCTTTGGAGAAAACGGGATATCCAGAAACGGTGTGAACATCAGGCACACAGGAAAGGGATGCGCATATCCAGGATCTGTGCATGGAATACGAGCAGGCTTGCGTATGATGGATCAGGGATAGTCCTGCGTGACTGGAGAAATCACAGCCTCTGCGCATTTCAGACGGGAAAAAGATATAACTGTGACCTGTCAGCTTCTTATAATATCGGGGCCAGATATTTTATCCGTGAACTTTTAAAACCCCTTCCGGCAACGGAAAGGTCTTTGCTGGAGGCAAAAGTCCCTGCAGTAAAGCGTAGAACCTCATGTGTTTATGCAGATCTAAGAGAACTCAGTTCTGAGATGGGACTCTTAATGGCTGCATAGATGCAGGCAGATATACAGCGGACTACCTGTAATGTGGGGACCTGCCATATCTGGCATGGGAAAAAGCGCATATCTGCGCAAATCTAAGTTACAGGCGTATCCGCCGATATTTAGTCTGACGCCTAAAGCGTCTGGAAGCACGTGACTTCAGTCATGTGAGGACATAATTCACGGTATTCTATTTTCCACAGATTACAAAACCGAAAGAAAAATATGTTAAACTAAAGAAAATGCCAGAGGAGGAAACGCCTTATGATAAGAAAACAACTCTTAATCGGAATACTGGCAGCTATGACTGTCGCACTGCCAGCTGTCGGCATATATGCCGGTTCCGCAGAAGCCAGTGAAATCCAAAGCAGCAATGAAGACACGGTGTCCGGTAATAAAGGAGCCAGTATCGACAAAGCCGTGACATTACAGAATTCCGTAAAAATGACAGACCAAATCTCTGCGGCAGTCAATGGAGAAAATATTATGTTCAGTCCCACAAGCCTTAATTTTGCGCTGGGCATGATCGCAGAAGGTGCAAAAGGAGAGACAAAAGAAGTTCTATGTAATTACCTGGGAACCGATGATTTTGTATCTTATGCAAAGGAATATCTGAACAAGATTAAAGAATATAATACTGAAGATGAGAGTTACGGATATAAGTCAAAATTAAAGATTGCAGATGCAGTCTGGGTGGATAATAATCTGACATTACAGGAAGAATTTAAAAATTCAGTAACGAACGGTTTTGGGGCTGAAGTGGAAAATGTAGATTTTTCCGCTGCAGAGAAAACATGCGGTATCATTAATTCCTGGTGTGACAAAAATACGGAAGGGCTGATCCCGAAAATCATAACCCCGGATCTGATCAATGATACTACCGGACTGTGCTTAACTAATTCACTATATTTTGAGTCCGGATGGAGTGGAGAACCCTGGAATGTTTCTGATACAGAAGAGAAGTTTGGAAACAATGAAAAGACAAAATACATGACCTGTGCCGGAGACAGGTATTATGAAAATGATAAGGCAACAGCATTTGGCAGAGAGTATGCAAACGGACTGAGTTTTGTCGGAATCCTGCCTGTCGATGAAGGCGATTTTACACTTGAGGATCTGGATATTGGTGGACTTCTGAAATCTCAGCCAGAGTATGACGAAGTACAATGTAAGATGCCAAAACTTGATTTTGAGACTACCGCCATCCTAAATGACATACTCTCAAGCCTGGGGCTTGATAATATATTTTCCAGCAACGCTGATTTCTCCGGTATTGCAGACAAAAATGTAAATGTAGATACGATACTGCAGAAAACAAAACTGGAACTGGATGAAAACGGCACGAAAGCAGCAGCAGTGACAGCAGTTATCATGGAATGTATGTCAGCTGTAGAGGAGAAAGAACCAGTTATCAAAAATGTGGAACTCACTCGTCCTTTTGCCTTCCTGATCTATGACAGGAGCAATGACGAAATACTGTTTATGGGAAAAGTAATGACAGTTTCCTGATGAAAAGGGAGACTGTGAGAAAAAGTCTGTAAATAAGATTCTTCTATGATATGCAAGGGTGGCAAGCCTGAAAATCAGGCTTCTCACTCTTGTTTTATATATAACAGTTGTTGAATGGCATGTCAAGAGCAGGCGGTTTTCCGCCCGTCTTATTCGCCCGTTTATTCGTTACTCTGGGAGGCGTCCTTCGTACATAATACTCAGTTCACCATACACCTGTGCCCAGTTGCGGATCGTACTGGTCCATTTCTTTGTAGCTTCAAATGTAGCAAGATACAGTGCCTTTAATAGAGCTGTATCGCTTGGAAATACGCTTCTCTGGCAATTCAGTTTCCGGTAGGTAGAATTCAGGGATTCAATAGCATTTGTAGTATAAATCACCGTTCTGACCGTCGTTGAAAATTTAAAGATCGGCGAGATTGCGTCCCAGTTATCCTTCCAGCGCTTCATTTTAGGGATAGAATAAATGTTTATACTCTATCTTGCATCTTCTATTTATTCATGTTAAAATCTTAAGATGTCAAAAATACAATATATACGAGATAAAAAACAGCAGTGAGCTGTTATGAAGATAGGAGATAACAATTAAATGGCAATGAGTCCGATGATGCAGGAATACTGCAAGACAAAGGAACAATATAAAGACTGCATTTTATTCTACCGTCTGGGAGATTTTTATGAAATGTTTTTTGATGATGCATTACTTGTCACCAGGGAACTGGAGATTACCCTTACAGGAAAGGACTGCGGATTAGAGGAGAGGGCACCCATGTGTGGTGTCCCTTATCATGCTGCGGAGACTTATATTAATCGTCTGATCGAGAGAGGACATAAGGTAGCGATCTGTGAGCAGGTAGAGGATCCTAAAAAAGCCAAAGGACTGGTAAAGCGTGAGGTTGTAAGGATCGTAACCCCAGGAACCACACTGGATGCTGCTGCTCTTGATGAGACAAAGAATAATTACCTGATGTCTATTGTGTCTATGGAAGAACATTTCGGATGCGCTATTGCAGACATTACAACAGGTGACTGTTTCCTTACTGAGGTGGACAAACCTCAGAAACTTCTTGATGAGATCAATAAATTTGTTCCTGCAGAGATTATCTGTAATGATTCTTTTTATATGTCTAATATAGATACAGATGACTTGCAGAACCGTCTTGGGATTTGTGTTTTTTCATTGGATTCCTGGTATTTCGATGACGAGTTGTGCCGCCGCACACTAAAAGATCATTTTCATGTAGGTTCTCTGGATGGACTGGGCGTTGGTGATTATGACTGCGGGATCATTGCAGCAGGAGCACTTTTCCTTTATCTGAAGGAAACACAGAAAACCGCGCTGTCCCATATGGCGACGATCCGTCCGTATGCAGCAGAAAAGTATATGCTGATCGACAGCTCCAGCCGCAGGAATCTTGAACTTGTAGAAACATTACGTGAAAAACAGAAAAGAGGTTCTCTTCTCTGGGTACTGGATAAGACAAAGACTGCCATGGGTGCCAGAACACTTCGCAGTTATGTAGAACAGCCATTGATCGACAGAGATGAGATCGAGGAACGTCTTGAGGCGTTGGAAGAGTTAAATAAAAATGGAATGCTTCGCGACGAGATCAGGGAATATCTGGGACCTGTCTATGATCTGGAACGACTGATCAGCCGTATCAGTTATAAGTCAGCTAATCCGCGGGATCTGATCGCTTTTGCTTCTTCACTGGAAATGCTTCCATATATAAAACAGGTATTAAAAGAATTTAAGACTCCCCTGCTTCAGAAAATTTATGAAGATATGGACTCTCTGGAAGATGTAACAGATCTGATTAAACGTGCCATCGTGGAAGATCCGCCTCTTGCACAGAAGGATGGCGGTATTATCAAAGAAGGTTATAATGAAGATGTAGATAAATTCCGCCGCTCCAGAACAGATGGCAAAAAATGGCTTTCCGAACTGGAAGCAAGGGAACGTGAGCGTACAGGTATCAAGACAATGAAGATTAAATATAATCGTGTATTTGGTTATTCACTGGAGGTTACCAATACATTTAAAGACCAGGTACCTGACAACTATATTCGTAAGCAGACACTTTCTAATGTAGAACGTTACATTACACAGGAATTGAAGGAATTGGAAGATTTAATTCTTGGTGCAGAGGACAAGCTTTATGCGCTGGAATATGAACTGTTCTGTGATGTGAGAGATACAGTCGGGAAAGAAGTTATGCGGATCCAGAAGACTGCCAAGGCAGTGGCTGCACTGGATGTGTTTGCTTCTCTTGCCCTGGTTGCGGAAAGAAATCATTTTGTACGTCCGAAGACAAATACAACAGGTGTGATAGATATTAAAAACGGCCGTCATCCTGTTGTGGAACAGATGATAGAGAACGATATGTTTATTGCGAATGATACATATCTGGATAACCATAAAAAAAGGGTATCCATTATCACAGGTCCGAACATGGCGGGTAAGTCTACCTACATGAGACAGACTGCCCTGATCGTACTGATGGCACAGATTGGAAGTTTTGTCCCTGCTGAAAAAGCAAACATCGGAATTGTTGACAGGATTTTTACCCGTGTAGGTGCGTCGGATGATCTGGCAAGTGGTCAGAGTACCTTTATGGTAGAGATGACAGAGGTTGCAAATATTCTGAGAAATGCAACTGCAAGAAGCCTTCTGATTCTTGATGAGATCGGACGTGGCACCAGTACCTTTGACGGGCTTGCCATTGCCTGGGCTGTGATCGAGCACATCAGCAATACAAAGCTTTGTGGTGCAAAGACATTATTTGCCACCCATTATCATGAGCTTACTGAACTGGAGGGCAAGATTCCGGGAGTTAATAACTACTGTATTGCTGTCAAGGAAAAAGGGGACGATATTGTATTTCTGCGTAAGATCGTTCAGGGCGGCGCAGACAAAAGTTATGGTATCCAGGTTGCCAAGCTTGCCGGTGTTCCGGATTCTGTTATCCAGAGAGCAAAGGAACTGGTGGAGGAACTAAGTGATGCGGATATTACGGCAGCAGTAAAAGACCTGACATCTGCGAAAAAGAAAAAGCCTGTATACGATCAGATGGATATGGCACAGATGTCTCTGTTCGATACAGTTAAGGATAACGATATCATTAATGAGATAAAAGGTCTTGATATGGGGAATATGACTCCTATCGAGGCAATGAATACACTTTATAACCTGCAGAACAAGATTAAGAACAGATGGTGATAAAAGTTGAGAAAAATTGCAGTATTAGACCAGCAGACCATAGATAAGATCGCTGCCGGTGAGGTAGTGGAACGTCCGTCCTCCATTGTGAAGGAGCTTGTGGAAAATGCAATTGATGCAGGAGCAACTGCTGTAACAGTGGAGATCACAGACGGCGGCAAAAAGATGATACGTATCACAGATAATGGCGGGGGTATGGAAAGAGATCAGGTACCCCTGGCATTTTTGCGTCATGCCACCAGTAAGATTGAGAAGGTTGAGGATCTGGAACACATTGCGTCTCTTGGATTTCGCGGTGAGGCTTTGTCCAGTATTGCTGCTGTTGCACAGGTGGAACTGATCACAAAAACCCCATCTGCATTAAGCGGCGTCCGTTATGTGATCAACGGTGGTGTACAGGAGTCTTTAGAGGATATGGGAGCACCGGAAGGAACTACTTTCCTGGTGAGAAATCTTTTTTACAATACACCTGCTAGAAGCAAGTTCCTGAAATCAGATACTACGGAGGGAAATTATGTCAGCACTTTGATGGAGCAGCTGGCATTGTCCCATCCTGAGATTTCTTTTAAATATATCCAGAATAAACAGGTGAAGCTTCATACTTCCGGAAATTACAATGTGAAAGATGTGATCTATAATATATATGGAAGAGATATCACCAAAGCACTTCTTGAGGTATCCTACGAGAATGATTTCATGAAGATTGAGGGTTTTGTGGGAAAACCGGAGATTTCCAGAGGTAACCGTACCTTTGAGAATTATTATATTAACGGACGTTTTGTAAAGAACCAGATCATTGCAAAGGGGATAGAGGACGCCTATAAGGGTTTTCTCATGCAGCATAAGTTTCCTTTTGTTTCTCTTCATATTCAGATGGAGGGAAATGATCTGGATGTAAATGTGCATCCAAGCAAGATGGAAGTGCGGTTTGCAAGAGGAACAGAAGTTTATGATGCAGTTTACGAGACAGTCCACAAGGCTCTTACCACAAGAGAAATGATCCAGACAGTGCCTTTTGGAAAAGAAGAACCGATAAAAAAACAGCAGCCTGTGGTAAAACCGGGAGATGTACCGGAGCCATTTGAAACCAGACGTCGGGCTGAAATTCCGGAGTATCGTCCAAAGACTGTAAATACAGCTTCCAGGGTTTCTGAGCATACCGCACTACCACGAGGAACTGTTACAATGGCAGAACAGGCAGTGCGTGAACAGCAGATCTATCAGACCAGGGATCCTCTTACCAAGGCAGAGGAACAGCTTTTTGAGGGAACACTAAGCGAGAAAAAGAATGAAGAACAACCGGTATTTTCAGAGACAAAGCAGGAAATTGCAGAACAGAGAACTGCAGAATATCTGAAGACTGCTGTGGATTCAGAAGGAAACAGAAAACAGATAGAACAAAACAAAAATGTAATATCAGAAGAAATCAGACCACAGCAGCTGGAATTATTTGAGGAGAAACTTCTTGCTCCTGAATCCCGAAGCCGTCATCAGCTGATCGGACAGATTTTTGATACTTACTGGCTTGTTCAGTTTGAGGATAAATTTTTTATTATCGACCAGCATGCGGCACATGAAAAGGTTTATTATGAACGTTTCGTAAAAAGGTTTCGTGAGCAGACAGTAGAATCCCAGTACCTCAGCCCGCCGCTGATCGTATCCCTGAATCTTCAGGAAGAAGCTCTTCTTAAGGTTAACCGTAAGTATTTCGAGGATTTTGGATTTGAGATTGAACCATTTGGCGGTAAGGAATACTGTATCAATGCAGTCCCGGCCAATCTGTACGGTCTTACGGAGGAAGAACTTTTTCTGGAAATGCTTGACAATCTTGCTTCTGAGAAGGATAAGGATCCCCTTGGAATCTTTGCTTCCAGACTGGCCACCATGGCATGTAAGGCTGCGGTAAAGGGAAATCATCAGATGTCCGACCGGGAGGCAAATGCATTGATCGATGAACTGCTCACACTGGAGAATCCCTATCACTGTCCTCATGGAAGACCGACGATTATTTCCATGACTAAAACAGAACTGGAAAAGAAGTTTAAACGTATTGTATAGTTTATATATAAGGAGCTATTATGAAAAAGCCACTGATCGTTCTTACAGGACCGACGGCAGCAGGAAAAACCCATCTATCCATTGCTCTTGCGAAAGCAGTAAACGGAGAGATCATTTCTGCTGATTCCATGCAGGTCTACAAATATATGGATATTGGATCAGCTAAGATCCGGCCGGAGGAGATGCAGGGAGTAAAGCATTATCTGGTAGATGAACTGCTGCCTCAGGAAGAATTTCATATCGTGAAATTCCAGCAGATGGCAAAAGCTGCCATGGAAGAAATTTATGCCAAGGGGAAAATTCCTGTTCTGGTAGGAGGAACCGGATTTTATATACAGGCTATTACAAAGGATATTGATTTTACTCAGGCAGAGCAGGAAGACGGATACCGTCAGGAGCTGGAACAGCTTGCTGCAGAAAAGGGAAATGAATATCTGCATCAGATGCTTTTGGATGTTGATCCTGTCAGTGCCGGGGAAATCCACGCCAATAATGTAAAACGTGTGATCAGGGCACTGGAGTTTTATCATCAGAACCAGTCGCCGATCTCCGCACATAATCAGGAGCAGAAGGAACACGAAACCCCTTATAATCTGGCATATTTTGTGCTGAATGTACCAAGGGAACTTCTTTATAAACGGATTGATGACCGTATTGATGAGATGTTAAAAGAGGGACTCCTTGAGGAAGTGCAGAAGTTAAAAGATATGGGATACCACAGGGGGATGGTTTCCATGCAGGGACTTGGATATAAAGAAATCCTTGCATATCTGGATGGCGAGTATCCGTTAGAGGAAGCGGTCAGGATCCTGAAAAGAGATACCAGACATTTTGCAAAACGCCAGCTGACCTGGTTCCGCAGGGAGAAGGATACCACCTGGATGAATAAGGATGAATTTGACTATAATGAAGACAGAATCCTTGATGAAATGCTGAAGGTATGCAGGAACAGAGGAATTTTATAACCGAATTTTTCTTAAAAATCACTGATACAGAATAAGTGAAATTCAGAGATAAAATAAAGATAATAATGCAAACAGAAATGAGGACGAAACAAATTATGAAAGAAATGTATGCACAGCTTGGGATTTCTTCAGAGGTTTATGACTTTGGTCATAAGATTGAGGAATCTTTAAAAGAAAGATTTGAAAAATTTGATAAAACGGCAGAATATAACCAGATGAAGGTGCTTCTTGCCATGCAGAAAAATAAAGTAAGCGCAGAATGCTTCGGAAGTTCTTCCGGTTATGGATATGACGATATTGGCAGGGAAACACTTGAAAAGGTTTATGCAGATACTTTCCATACGGAAGCCTGTCTGGTACGCCCGCAGATCACATGCGGAACTCACGCGCTGGCCATTGCCTTATTCGGTAATCTCCGTCCGGGTGATGAACTTCTGGCACCTGCCGGAAAGCCTTACGATACTCTGGAAGAGGTAATCGGCATCCGCCCGTCAAAAGGTTCTCTCGCAGAATATGGAGTAAGTTACCGTCAGGTGGAACTGTTAGAAGACGGAACCTTTGATTATGACAGCATCCGTAAAGCAATCAATGAAAAAACACGTCTTGTGGAGATCCAGCGTTCCAAAGGATACCAGACACGTCCGTCTTTCTCTGTAAAGCAGATTGGAGAACTGATCTCTTTTGTAAAGAGTATTAAACCGGATGTGATCTGTATGGTGGATAACTGCTACGGTGAGTTTGTAGATACCATTGAGCCAAGTGATGTGGGAGCTGATATGATCGTTGGTTCTCTGATCAAAAATCCGGGCGGCGGACTTGCGCCTATCGGCGGTTATATTGCAGGTACTAAGGAGTGCGTGGAGAATGCTTCTTACAGAATGACCTGTCCCGGACTTGGCAGTGAGGTAGGCGCAACTCTGGGAGTCAACCGTTCTTTCTTCCAGGGATTTTTCCTTGCACCAATGGTTACCAAGGGTGCGTTAAAGGGAGCTGTGTTTGCGGCAAATATTTATGAGAAACTTGGATTCCCGGTAATCCCGGATTCCACAGAGCCACGTCAGGACATCATTCAGGCGGTAAGTCTTGGCACACCGGAAGGTCTGATCGCATTCTGTAAGGGTATTCAGGCAGCAGCACCGGTTGACAGTTATGTAGATCCGGAGCCATGGGATATGCCCGGATATGACAGTCAGGTTATCATGGCAGCAGGTGCTTTTGTACAGGGCTCTTCCATCGAGCTTTCTGCAGATGGTCCGATGAAGCCTCCATATGCAGTGTATTTTCAGGGAGGACTTACCTGGGAACATGCAAAACTGGGTGTTCTGATGTCCCTGCAGAAAATGGTTGATAAAGGACTTGTAACTTTATGAAAAAAAGACAGGTAGTGATCACAGGAGCAGGAGCCTGTGGACTGATGGCAGCGATCATGGCGGCCCGAAACGGGGCAGCAGTCACTGTTCTGGAACAGAACGAGAAACCCGGAAAGAAAATCTGTGCTACAGGAAACGGCAGATGTAATTTTTCCAATCTTGCAAGACCGGATGATGCATACAGAGGCGAACATCCGGAATTTGTCGAAGATGCACTCAGAGAGTTTTCTGTCGAGAATACCATTGAGTTTTTCAAAGAGATAGGAATCTATCCTTTAAACAGGAACGGCTATCTTTATCCGAGAAGCAATCAGGCGCAGAGTGTTGTAGATGTACTGTGTATGGAGGCTGCCAGTCTGGGTGTGAAAATAAAGACAAACGAACAGGTTACAGAAATAAAAACCGGGACAAATGGAAAGAATTTCCAAATCCTGACAAAAGGATGGCACTATGATGCAGATGCACTGATACTTGCCAATGGATCCCAGGCATCTTCTGTTTCAGGTTCAGACGGCAGCGGATATGTGCTGGCAGAGAGCTTTCATCACCGCATTGTCCCGGTTTATCCGGCACTTACTGCCCTGAAATGTAAGGGCTCTTCTTTTAAGGCATGGGCTGGTGTGCGTACAGAAGGAGAAATTTCCCTTTTTACAGATGGGAAATTCTGTAAATCTGAACGTGGCGAGCTACAGCTTACAGAATACGGAATCTCCGGAATCCCAGTGTTTCAGCTCAGCACTTATGCAGTACGTGCAGTCAGAGAAGGACATAAAGCAGAGCTCCGCATTAATTTCATGCCGGAGCTGTCAGAAGAAGAATTAAAGAAACTTCTGTATGCACGAAAGAAGGCATGTCCCTATAAAAAAGAAAAAGAACTCCTGGTGGGACTTTTCCCGGAAAAGCTTATCAAAATCCTTATATCACAAAAACAACTGGTTTCTGCCATAAGGGAATTTCCTCTTGAAGTGCAGGATGGTATGTCATTTTCACAGGCACAGGTCTGCTCCGGGGGAGTAGATACCTCACAGGTAAATTCTCAAACCATGGAGTCAAAGCTCTGTAAGGGTCTGTATTTTGCAGGGGAGCTTCTAGATATTGACGGTACATGCGGCGGATATAATCTGCAATGGGCATGGAGCAGCGGCGCAGTGGCCGGCAAAAATGCCGCAAAGGAGGAGAAAAATTGATTCGAATTTCACAGCTGAAACTTCCGATCACACATACAAAGACACAGCTCGAAAAAAAGATTGCAAAAACATTAAAAAATCCCGGAAACAGTTTTACTTACGAAATAAGAAAGCAATCTCTGGACTGCAGACACAAAAATGACAAAATCTTTGTATATACTGTAGATGTAACGATCAGAGATGAACAGAAACTCGCCAAAAAAGTTAACAATAACAATATTATGTTGATCAAAGAGAAACCATATGAATTTCCCTCTCCGGGTGAGACACCTCTTTTACATTCTCCCGTTATTGTGGGAAGCGGTCCTGCAGGACTTTTCTGCGGATGGTATCTTGCGAAAGCCGGATATTGTCCAATAATACTTGAACGCGGAGAAGAGGCTGAGAAACGTCAGAAAACAGTAGAGAATTTCTGGAAAAATGGTGTTCTTGACCCTGAGTCCAATGTACAGTTCGGAGAGGGCGGCGCCGGCACCTTTTCCGACGGAAAGCTGAACACGCTGGTAAAAGATCCTTACGGACGTAATCATGAGGTACTGAAGCGTTTCGTAGCTGCCGGCGCACCGGAAGAAATTATTTATCAGCAGAAGCCACATCTGGGAACGGATGTACTGGTTGGTATTGTTGAAAAAATGCGTCATGAAATCGAAGAAATGGGAGGAAAATTCTGCTTCCGTTCCAAGGTAACAGATCTGATTTTTGAGAACAATACATTAAAAGAAATTGAGATCAACAATGATAAGAGAATCCCTGCACAAGTCTGTGTACTGGCACCAGGACACAGTGCAAAAGATACTTTTGAAATGTTACAGAAACGTGGTGTTTATATGGAGCCAAAGTCATTTGCAGTGGGGCTGCGTATTGAACATCCTCAGGAAATGATCAATATGGATCTTTATGGAGAGCCTGAGAATGAATTACTTGGTGCAGCCAGCTATAAAGTAACCCATAAGTGTGCAAATGGCAGAGGTGTTTATTCTTTTTGTATGTGTCCGGGCGGATATGTTGTAAATGCATCCTCTGAACCCGGCCGTCTCGCAGTGAACGGAATGAGCTATCAGGCACGTGATTCCAGAAATGCAAACAGTGCCATGATCGTCACAGTCACACCAGAAGATTTCCCGGATAAAGGAGTTCTTGGCGGCGTAGAATTTCAGCGTGATCTGGAGAAAAAAGCATGGGAACTCGGAGAAGGAAAAATTCCTGTTCAGCTGTTTGGTGATTTTTGCAAAAATCAGGCAAGTGAAGCATTAGGAGAGGTTACTCCCTGTATGAAGGGAGAATATATACTGACAAATGTACGCTCTGTTCTGCCAAAAGCAGTAGGCGATTCTATTGAAGAAGGTGTCAGAGCCTTCGGAAAACGAATTTCCGGATTTGACAGAGAGGATGCACTGCTCAGTGGCATTGAAAGCCGTACTTCTTCTCCTGTAAGAATCGTACGTGATCAGGAGCTCACAGCAAATATGGCAGGAATTTATCCATGTGGCGAAGGTGCAGGTTACGCAGGCGGAATCACAAGTGCTGCCATGGATGGAATCAAAGTTGCTGAGACTGTATGCCGAAAATATGCGGCTATAAAAAACAATTGATCTCTTAAGCGGGATATTACCGGTAAACATAAAGTTCACATAAAAATCAGAGAGGAGAGTGTACATCTCTCCTCTTTTATGCTAGAATATAATTTGCAATTTGCCCAGAGGCTTTAGAGAGCACAGGCAGACTTATGAATAATGCAAATAATATTATGAAGCAGCTTCCCAGGGAACAGCGGCCGTATGAGAAATGCTTTATGCAGGGTGAGGGTTCATTAAATGACACTGAACTGCTGGCAGTAATCCTGCGCAGCGGCACTTCAGGAAAGAATTCACTGGCACTTGCACAGGAGATCCTGAAATTTATGGAGTCGTCCTCCTATCCCGGCCTTATGGGGCTTATGCATGTATCTGTACAGGATCTTATGAAGATTCATGGAATCGGACAGGTAAAAGCAGTACAGTTAAAATGCATTGGAGAACTTTCCAAAAGAATTGCCAAGGCTGCTGCCAGACCGCAGATAGTTATGAACAATCCCTCCTCCATAGCAGCTTATTATATGGAAGAACTCCGCCATGAAGAGCAAGAACTGGTGATCTGTATGATGTCAGATGTGAAAGGACATTTTCTGGGAGATAAGATACTGACCCGGGGAACTGCAACCGGTTCGCTGGTAACACCAAGGGAAATCTTCATGGAAGCTCTGCGCCGCCATGCAGTCAGTCTGATATTGATACACAATCATCCAAGTGGTGATCCTACACCAAGTCCGGATGACTTACAGATCACAGCCAGGATTTATCAGGCGGGGGAACTGCTGGGAATACATCTGCTGGATCATATTGTGATCGGGGATCAGAGATACTGCAGCTTCAGAGAAGAAGGATTATGGAATACATGTACAGAATAAGGCAACAACAAAGGGGCAGAATATGCTATTTGAGAAAACATATGGAATAGATTTGGGAAGCAGTTCCGTAAAAGTCTATTCTTTTTTCAGAAACAAAACTTATATCGAGAAAAATATGATCGCGTCCAAGGGACACACGATCATTGCAATGGGAAATGAAGCATACGATATGTTTGAGAAATCCCCCACAGATATTACGGTTACTTCGCCAATGACATTTGGCATGATCGCTAATCTGGAACTTCAGGAGATTGTTCTTTACAGTATGATCCGAAAGATCGATCATATCCTGGGATTTGGCGCAACAATGTATTTTACTGTTCCTCTGGATATGACTGCGGTTGAGAAACGGGCATATTTTCATGTGGCGAATGGTCACTGGTTAAAGAAAAATCGCGTATTTATGGTAGAGGCACCCATTGCAGATGCCATTGCCATGGGTGTCAATCTGAAAGATCCGGAAGGAAATATGATCGTAAATATCGGTGCACAGAGTACAGAAGTATCGATCATCACCGGAGGAAAGATCATTATCAGCAGGAAAATACCGCTGGGAGGCAGACAGATGAATGAATCTGTCTGCAGTGAAATACGTAAAAGATATAATCTGCAGATTGGCACAAGGACTGCCAAGAGGCTTAAGATGGTCATGGGACGTCTCAGTGATCCGAAAAAGGAAGTACGTAAGGTTGTAGGAATTGACTGTATTTCCGGACTGCCAAGAGAAGAAATCATTTCTTCTTATGTGGTAAATGACGGTATCATGAACTGTCTGAATGAGATTGCAGCAGAGATGAAAACATTTCTGGAGCGAATTCCTCCCCAGATTTCCTACCATATTGCGAAACAGGGGATTTACATAACCGGAGGCAGTACCAGACTTCCTTATATTGATAAATACCTTGCCAGTTATACGGGATTCACCTTTAATCTGTCAGATTTTTATGAAACCTCGGCAGTTACAGGTCTGGAGAAAATAATCAGAAATAAAGAACTGCGTGAATGGGCAGTACCGGTTACGCAGAGAAAACTATAATTTTTAGGGGTGCATCAATGAAAAACCTGAAAAAGAAAGTACATTTTAGGATTAAATTAAAAAGTAAACATCTTCTGGTCATTATGTCGATTTTCTGCGTCAGCTGTATTGCTGCCACTTTTTCATCCGGCGTAACCACTGCACCGCTGCAGGATGCCGCCGGGATACTGATCGTTCCATTTGAAAACAGCATCAATCGGATCAGTTCAGTTCTGAAAGGAATGCAGGACCGTATGCGTGATAAAGAAGAAATCCTCAGTGAGAACGAAAATTTAAAGGCACAGATAGACAGTCTCACAGAACAGAACAATAAACTGATCCAGGATCAGACAGAATATGTAAGATTACAGCAGATGTATAATCTTGACCAGCAGTATACCGAATATCCAAAGATTGCTGCAGAAATCATATCCAAAGATCCGGGCAACTGGTATGATACCTTTATGATCAACCGGGGATCTGCAGACGGCATTCGTGTGGATAATAATGTACTTGCAGATAAAGGTCTGGTCGGGATCGTGACAGAGGTCGGAACTCACTGGGCGACTGTACGTTCCATTATCGATGACAGCAGCAATGTCAGTGCCATGACTGTCAGCACACAGGATAACTGTGTGGTGGAAGGAGATCTGGAACTCATCGATGAGGGTAAATTAAGCTTCAGCCAGTTGTATGACCAGAATAATAAAGTAACAGTGGGGGAACGCATCGTTACCTCCAATATCAGTGAGAAATATGTAGAGGGACTATTTATCGGATACGTCAGTGAGGTGGAACAAAACAGCAACAATCTGACCAAAACAGGTACCATTGTCACACCTGTAGATTTCCAGCATCTGAAAAATGTACTTGTCATTACAGTAAATAAACAGGATTCTGTTAATGACAATGCTCAGGCAGCTCAGGAGGCGACTGCAAATGAAGAGTAAGATAGCGTTATTTTTTATGATCCTGATCAGTTTTCTTCTTCAGTGTACTCTTCTTCATGTGATATCCATCGGTTCTATTACGCCGAATCTGATCCTGATCCTGTGTATATCCATGGGGCTGATGCGCGGAAGAAAAAGTGGACTGTGGACAGGATTTTTCTGTGGATTTCTGGTAGACATGTTCTATGGCTCTGTGTTTGGTTTCTACGCTCTGATCTATATGTATATTGGCTTTTTAAGCGGATATGCCCACAGGATCTGCTATGATGATGACATAAAGGTTCCGGTTATGCTTGCAGGTATCGGGGATTTACTGTACGGACTTTCTGTCTATGCATTGCAGTTTCTGCTCAGGGGACGTCTGGGGCTCGGAACCTATTTATACCGGATTATTTTACCGGAGATTTTTTATACAGTGATCCTTACACTGATTGTTTACCGGGTATTTCATTATATTAATTATCATTTCATGAAGAATCCATCAATGAAGGAAAGTGAGTCTATTTGGGTACTAAAATAAAAAGATTTTTTAAAAAGATACGAATAAAACGTACCACAGTACTGGTACTGGTTTTTGTATTTATGTCAGCCACTCTGGTCCGTCAGCTTTTTGAACTGCAGATCATCCAGGGAGAGGCTTATATCAGCAAATTTGAATCAAGAACAACAAAAAAACGTGTGATCAAAAGTACGCGTGGCAATATCTATGACAGAAATGGTGAGGAGCTGGCAACAAATGTGCTGGCTTATTCTGTTACCTTTGAGGATAATGGAACTTATGATTCTACCAGAGAAAAGAATCTTACACTGAACGGGATTGCCTATAAAGTCCTGAAAATCCTTGAGTCCAACGGGGATTCCATCAGTACCGGCTTCCATATTGTTTTGGATGAGAGCGGGAATTATGCTTTTGATGTTGATGAGGGATTTACTCTGAACCGTTTTCGTGCGGATATTTACGGAGAACCGTTGATTGATAACCTGACAAAAAAACAGAAAAATGCCACTGCAGATCAGATGATCGAGTTTATGAGCGGAAAAGAGGGATTTTCCATTGTTCTTTACGGCGATAATGCTTATACCAAAGAAGAACTGACATCCCATGGACTTCCGGAGAGCCTGTCAAAGCAGGATATACTTGAGCTTTCCAAAATCCGCTATGCACTGAGCACTAACAGTTTCAAGAAGTACATGGCCGTTACGATTGCTTCAAATATAAGCGAAAAATCTGTAGCTGCAATCAGGGAAAATCAGCCGGAGCTTCAGGGAATTGACATTGTAGAGGATTCTGTCCGCAAATACATTGATGATGCAAGCATGGGACCAATTCTTGGTTATACGGGACAGGCTTCTTCAGAAGAGCTTGAAGAACTGAGACAGAAGAATCCTGATTATTCAAATGATGCGATC
This sequence comes from Blautia wexlerae DSM 19850, assembly GCF_025148125.1. Classification (NCBI taxonomy): domain Bacteria; kingdom Bacillati; phylum Bacillota; class Clostridia; order Lachnospirales; family Lachnospiraceae; genus Blautia; species Blautia wexlerae. Next base: position 2,259,593 of record NZ_CP102267.1, on the reverse strand, counting down.
ATCGGTAAATCGGGAATTGAGAAATATATGGAAACATCTCTTCAGGGAACAGACGGTGAAGAAACTGTCACTGTCGATAACCTTGGCAAAGTACTTAAGATTGACGACAGCACGAGAGTAGAACCTGTCGCAGGTAATGACACCTATCTTACCATAGACAGCAGCTGGCAGTCCGCTATCTACCAGATCCTGAAACAGAGAGTTGCCGGAATCCTTTTATCCAAGATTGAAGCATCCAAAACCTATGATTTCAGTGTAAATGATGCTGCACAGATTAAAATACCGATCTATGATGTATATAATGCCCTGATTGCCAACAGTGTCATCGATATCAATAAATTCAGTGATGCCAACGCTTCCGATACAGAAAAAAAATTATATGCCAAATTTCAACAGAAACAGCAACAGGTTTTTGATACAATAACTAACAGGTTGACAGCTGAGAATCCACCGGCCGTAAAAGATGAAGATGATCAGATCCAGGAATACCTTACTTATATCTGTGATGATCTTCTCAGAGATACGCTGGGGGTTATCTCAAAGAATGCCATTGATACCTCTGACAGTACTTATCAGAAATGGACAACCGATAAAGATATCAGTCTGAAAGATTATCTGACATATGCGGCAAGTCAGAACTGGATCGATATTTCCAAATTTTCTACAGAAGGAGATTATCTGGATTCCGATGAAGTATATCAGGCTCTTACAGATTATCTGATCGATTATCTTAAAAAAGACACCAATTTCTCAAAACTTCTATATAAGTATATGCTTCAGGAGGACACCATTTCCGGAAGCGAGATCTGTCTGGTGCTGTATGAACAGGGAGTTTTATCAAAAGATGATGGCAGTTACGAGGCACTGGCCTCCGGCTCCATGACAGCTTATGACTTTATGATCAATAAAATTTATACTCTCGAAATAGAACCTGCACAGCTTGCGCTGGAGCCATGTTCTGCTTCTGCAGTAATCACAGATGTCAAAACAGGGGATGTTCTTGCATGCGTATCCTACCCGGGATATGACAATAACCGTCTGGTAAATAACATGGATACGGATTATTATGCGAAATTATCTACAGATAAATCCAGTCCGTTTTTCAATAAAGCAACCCAGCAGACAGCAGCACCGGGTTCTACATTTAAGATTCTGTCTACAATTGCCGGAATGTCTGAAGGAGTGATCGATGACGGAACATACATTAACTGTACCGGCTCCTTTGATCTTGTAACACCTCCGATCAACTGCTGGAACAAACAGGGACATGGAGAGATCGAGATCAGGGAGGCGATTGAGCAGTCCTGTAACTCTTATTTCAACATGGTTGGTTTTAAACTTGGTCAGGATGCAGACGGAAACTTTTCAGAAAACCGAAGCCTGAGTGTACTGCAAAAATATGCTTCAGAGATTGGTCTGGATAAGAAAACAGGTATCGAGATCACAGAATCCGCACCTCATGTGTCAGATTCCTACGCAGTCCCGTCTTATATCGGACATGGTACCAATGATTATACCACCAGTCAGCTGGCACGTTATGCAACAGCGATCGCTACCAGTGGAAATGTTTATGATCTGACTTTACTTGACAGACAGACAGATTCCAAGGGTAATACTTTAAAAAAATATGAGCCGGATATCATTAATACAGTTGATGTATCACAGAATGTGTGGGATGATATTCACGACGGAATGTACCGGGTAGTACAGACTCACAGACAGTTTGACGGACTTGGCGTGGATGTGGCAGGTAAAACCGGTACAGCCGAGGTAACTATTTATCATCCAAACCATGGTATGTTTGTGGGATATGCCCCGGCTTCAGATCCTGAATATGCGATTGCAGTGCGTATTGAGAATGGATATACTTCCGGTAATGCGTGTCTTGCAGCTGATGATATTTTTAAATATATCTTTGAATTAACTGATGAAAAGTCTATTCTTACCGGTGTTGCGGCAAGTGATACCAGTGATACTTCGAATGACTGAAACTACCATACAGGAGAATACCAGAAGAATGGAAATTTTTTCAGGGAGGAAATTGTAACTATGAGTGAAGTCATTGTGATTACTTCCGGCAAAGGCGGAGTAGGAAAAACCACAACTGTCGCCAATATCGGAACAGGTCTGGCTATGCTGGGCAAAAAAGTTGTTGTGGTTGATACAGATATCGGTCTGCGGAATCTGGATGTTGTTCTGGGCCTGGAGAACAGGATTGTCTATAATCTGGTGGATGTCATTAACGGAAGCTGCCGTCTGCGACAGGCTCTGATCAAGGATAAAAGACATCCGGAATTATGTCTTCTGCCATCTGCGCAGACAAAAGACAAATCCGCTGTGTCTCCGGAACAGATGATAAAACTGACCGACGATCTGAGAGAACAGTTTGATTATATTCTTCTGGACTGTCCGGCAGGAATTGAACAGGGATTTAAAAATGCGATCGCAGGTGCTGATAAAGCCCTGGTAGTTACCACGCCGGAGGTTTCTGCGATACGTGATGCAGATCGGATCATCGGACTCCTGGAAGCCAACGAGATCAGAGATATCAGCCTGATCATCAATCGCCTGCGGCCGGATATGATTGCAAGAGGTGATATGATGTCCGTAGATGATGTAACGGATATCCTTGCTGTTGATTTGATCGGAACAATTCTGGATGATGAACAGATTGTGATTGCCACAAATCAGGGGGAGCCTCTTTCCGGGAAATCTTCTCAGGCAGAAGAAGAATACATGAATATCTGTAAACGCCTCTTAGGTGAAGAGATTCCGTTTGCAGACATTAACAGGAAGCAGGGGTTATTAAGAAAAATAGGTAGTTTTTTCAAAAAGTAGCCTGTATTTATAAGGGGGAATCTGTGTGAAAGCTTTTTTTAAAGAAAAGAAGCGTTCAGCCGGATATGCAAGAGACCGCATGAAGCTTCTGCTGATCTCGGAACGTATCGACTGCTCTCCACAGATGATGAAAATGTTGCGGAATGATATGATACATACCGTAAAAAAATACCTTACTATTGATGAAGAACAGGTAAAAATCCAGATTACGCAGGAACCTGCAGTACTCCATGCGTATATTCCTGTTTTAAACAAAAAGGATAACCGTTTGGTATCTTCACAGTTACTAAAAAGGACAGATAAATTATGTTAAAGCAATATAAATTAAGATTTTACAATTTCAGACTGATCATTTTCCTGCTGGCGATCAGCCTGATAGGAGTTACACTGGTAGGCACAGCAGCATCGGACCTGCGATCAAAGCAGTTTGCCGGAGTAATACTTGGACTTATTGTCATGCTGATCCTTTCTTTGCTGGATTACTCATGGATCATGAACTTTCAGTGGATCATGTATGGATTTAATATTATCATGCTGATCGTTGTGCGTATTGCGGGTGACAGTGCTAACGGTGCCGCCAGATGGATCGGTATCGGATCTTTCCGATTTCAGCCGACAGAATTATCAAAAATTATCCTGATCGTATTCTTTGCAAAATTTTTTATGGATCATGAGGAAACACTGAATACACTTAAAACGCTGGCATTATCCGGCGTGTTACTGGCAGTACCTCTGTTCCTGATCCTGGAACAGCCGGACCTGAAAAATACAATTACTGTTGTAGTAATTTTCTGTATTATGATCTATATTGCAGGTTTAAGCTATAAGATCATCGGAGGAGCACTGCTTATTGCTGTTCCATTGACCATTATTTTTTTATCAATTGTTGTCCAGCCGGATCAGAAACTGCTCAAGGATTACCAGAGAAGTCGTATCATGTCTTTTTTGTATCCGGAAAACGAAGAATACTCGGATGATATTGAACAGCAGAATAACTCTAAAACTGCAATTGCTTCAGGGGAACTGGTTGGTAAGAAATTAAGCGGTGATAACAGTACAACTTCTGTAAATCAGGGAAACTTCGTGGCAGAGAATCAGACAGACTTTATTTTTGCTGTTGCAGGTGAAGAGTACGGATTTATTGGATGCGTGATAATTGTATTGCTACTTTTGGCAATTGCCTTTGAATGTATCCGGATGAGTCTTCGGGCAAAAGATTTGTCAGGAAAGGTTCTTTGCTGTGGAATCGGCGGCCTGATCGCACTACAGAGCTTCATTAATATCTGTGTTGCAACAGGTCTTGCGCCTAATACGGGAACTCCCCTTCCTTTTGTAAGCTATGGACTGACTTCGCTGGTAAGTCTGTATATTGGTATGGGGCTTGTACTCAATGTAGGACTTCAGAGCAGCACATACAATAAAGAAATTATTCAAAAAGAAATTGACAGAAGAGAGGATTACTTATGAGAACAAAAAAGAAATCTTCCGGTAAAATACCGGAAAAGAAATCTGCTGTTCCATACAAATCTACAGCTCCGCACAGACACAAACCTTCCAGACCGCTTCAGACAGTCAAACTGCCGAAATCGCAGATGCCATCCAGACAAACAGAGGAGCATCAGGCTTTGCTACGTACAAAATATCATAAAAAGCGTCAGAGATTAAAACATATATTCAGGATTCTGGTTGGTGTATTTGTGATTCTTGCAGCTGCCGGCGGTGTTTTTTACGGATGGAATATATTAAGCGGAAATTATTTTGGTACTCTTGAACAGGCTTTTGATTCTTCTGAAGTTTTCACAAATGCCCTTGCAGCTAAGGAAAATATGAGAACAGAATCTTTTGCCCAGAAATTATGTGTTTCCTCCCAAGGAAATGTTGATTGTATTAAGAATGCCCAGCTGGAAGAAGGACAGAAAGGGCTGCTGTTCAGTCTGAGCAATCATAAAGTACTGTATGCAAACGGCATTTATGATAAGGTGTATCCTGCAAGTATTACCAAGATCATGACAGCAATGCTTGCATTACAAAGTGGAAAACTGAATGACACTGTCACGATCACTCAGGATAATGTTACACTGGAGGATGGATCACAGGTCTGCGGATTTGTGGCCGGCGATCAGGTTACCCTTGATCAGCTTCTCCACTGTCTGCTTGTATATTCCGGCAATGATGCAGCTTCTGCCATTGCGGAATATGTTGGAGGCAGTACAGAGAACTTCGTACAGATGATGAATGATTATGCCGCAAAGCTTGGATGTACAGGAACACATTTTTCCAATCCACATGGACTGCAGGATGAAAATCACTATACAACACCATATGATATTTATCTGATGCTGAATGAAGCATTCACCTACCCTGAATTTACAGAAATTACAGAGTTGCCGTCTTATACAGTAACCTATACAGGCTCAGACGGAACAGAAAAAAGCACCACGCTTACCGCAACAGACCATTATCTTACCGGAGAGGCAACAGCCCCAAAAGATGTTACAATTCTCGGTGGTAAAACCGGAACAACAGAAGTAGCCGGCAATTGTCTTGCAATCCTTACACAGAATGCATACGGAAAAACTTTTGTTTCAATTGTAATGGGAGCTGATACGAAAGAACTTCTGTATCAGGAGATGAATTCACTGCTTCAGAATATTAACAGTTAGTTAACATAAAACGGATACAGTTATCATTAATTGTATCCGTTTTATGTTATAGAAAATTCTCCGCAATGTTTTTATAACACCTATAACATAATAAAGCCTTCCGGCAGGGTCGTACAAGACTATCCACTTTTCTGTTACAAGAATTCCGGTTACACAAAAGAACGAGGTGAAAGATTATGAATAACAATTATATTACAACATACACAGGCAGACATATAGATCCATTACATCCAGACCCGGATATGATCTGTATCAAAGATATTGCACATGCCTTATCTTTGATCTGCCGCGGAAACGGACAGGTAAAAACTTTTTTTTCAGTAGGTCAGCATTGCATCAACTGTGCCAGAGAAGCCCTTGCGCGAGGATATTCCAGGCGTGTGGCATTTGCCTGCCTTCTGCACGATGCCAGCGAATGTTATTTATCTGATGTGCCAAGACCATTCAAGAAAACCCTCTCAGGATATAAAGAGCAGGAGAAAAATCTGCTGGATCTGATCTATCAGAAATATCTTGGGAGCCCATTAAACGCAAAAGAAGAACAATTATTAAAAGAAATCGATGATGATATGCTCTGGTTTGACCTTACACACCTGCTAAATGAACCCCAGGAAAGGGAAGCACCGGAGATTCATATTACAATAGATTATACGGTACGGGCTTTCGAGGAAACAGAAAAGGAATACCTGGAATTGTATAGCTTTTTTACCCATTGAAAAAAATAAATATCTCGGGATTTTGGCATGAATATGCCAAAACACCTCGCGGGACAGTGGTGTGTGAACAGTAACATATTTTCAACAAAATTTCACAAAAAAATATAAATACCACTTGTGTTTTTGAATAATATGCATATAATATCACATTTACGATTTTATCCCGTAAAATCAAGGGAAAACAGGTGTTAAACAGGTATAAATACACCAAATTTACACCACAGAATATAGCATTACATCTATAACAATACAAGAACATTTAAACATCTGAATAAGTCCATGTACTTTTATAACAATAGGTACGTGGGCTTATTTTAGTGCTTAAAAATATTATCAAAGAAATGGTGATTTCATAGAACAAAAGCAAGGAGGAAAAGACGATGAACAAAACAATATATGAAGCAGAATTTACCAAAATGGTACATGATAAAATGAGAGAAGCTAATAGATTCAAAGAATATGAGAGAATACCAAAAAATAGGATAGGTGGAGACTACTGGAATACATACTGGACAATCCGTTATATGCTTCACACTATAGAGGATATTTTGGCTAAGGGAGATAAACTGGTATTATTAGGATTTTTCACTGTAGAACCTAAATTTTATAAAGAAAAAAAAACATGTTCTGGAATGGAAAGAACAGGCAAGAATGTGTATGAGATTCCAGAAAGATATAAGGCAAAGTTTAAATCTGGTACTGTGTTAAATCGTGCTTGCGAAGCGTATGGAGATTATCTCAAAGAAGAAGCAAATAATAAAGATGACGAATACGAAGAAGGAGAAGAAGAGTAATGAGATGTAAAGATTGTGAATATGTAAAATGCTATGCTGTCAATAAGAAAATGTATTATTGTGATAATAGAAATAGAGTAAATTTGATGGGTAAACTGGGCGAGGATAATTTACCTGAGACAAGTCCAGAGTGGTGTCCAATGGCTGACAGGACAATTGATGAAAATAATATGGCTGAGAAAGGATTAGAGAAGTAATGGAATTAAATAATACAGAAATGAAGATGAAGCACCGATTGATAAGCTTCTGGAATCGTTGGGAGTCACAGCGGAACAATGGGAAGAACCTGATGTGATGGGATTTTAAGGGTAGGTTCAAATTTCTGTCGGTTTAGAAACGCATCAGACAACGGAAAAATGCGATAAATTCGTTGTTTAAAAACCGAAGTCAGTTGTTTAGAAACAGGAACGGAAGTAATATTTAGTTTACTTCTATAGACAGGACGGAGGGCTTTTTCATAAGACTTCCGTTATCCTGCTTATAATAACGGAAGGGAACTAATACAGTCATCCGTATAACCATAACCATCCCTCACAGAATCAATTCTATGCTGAAAATCCTTATATATAACCTTAAATTTCCAACGAAAACCATCTACCCTAACAACTTTACCCTTAAAGCATTATCGTTGAAATTTGATGGTTAGTTCATTAATATATTGTGTAGAAACGAGTATAAGATGTCTGCTGCCGATGCAGATATTTATATAAGGATGGAAAAGATATAATTCTTGAAATAATGCATAGTATTGACAATGCATTGCATAAGCTATATAATGATAATATAAATAGATTAGAAAGCAGGTGGATTTATGGCAAATGTATCAATTAGAATGGATGATAATTTAAAGAAACAAGCAGAAGATCTTTTCAATGATTTAGGTATGAATCTGACAACTGCATTCACAATTTTTGTAAAACAGGCAATCAGAGAACAGGGAATACCGTTTGAGATTACCAGAGAAATACCAAACAGTGAAACAATATCAGCAATTAATGAAGTGCAGCAGATGAAACAGAATCCTTCTCTTGGAAAAGCATATACAGATGTGGACAAGATGATGGAGGAATTATTAGCATGAAATATACGGTTAAGCCGACCAGTAAGTTTCAAAAAGACTTAAAACGTATTCAGAAACGTGGATACGATATGAGATTAATGACTGATATCATCAAAAAATTGGCAAATGGTGAAATATTACCGCCGAAGAATCGAGATCATAATCTTTCAGGAAATTATAGTAATTGCAGAGAATGTCATATTGCTCCTGATTGGTTGTTGATTTATGAAGTCTATGAAGATGAACTATTCCTATATTTGACAAGAACTGGAAGTCATAGTGATTTGTTTTGATTAAAATAATAGGACTATAACAATATGAACGAATATTTTCCAACAGTAGTACAGGTGATACCATTGGATAATTTTCATGTACAGGTATTCTTTGATGACGGTAAGATTGTAGACTATGATGCTACAGAAGATTTGAAAGCAGAAATATTTAAGCCATTAAGAGATATTGATGCATTTAAGGAAGCTTGTACCGTTATGAATGGTACTCTTGCATGGGATCTTTCTGGCAACAGAGATGAATCCAGTTGTATTGACATTGATCCATTTACTATATATGAGTTAGAATCCATTAATAATCTGATTGCTTGAATAATGTGATCACAATTTAATATGAGCAGTATGAAAGTCCTCGGGAGTTAATCCTGGGGGCTTTTCAAAATTAAGATTTAATAATCAGAAGAATTGCTATATTTTTCTAGCAATAATGAGAATTCTTTAAAAAATTTGCGCCTATTATAATTGGGTAAATCGTATAATGGCGCTGATAATATAGCCATCATTAGTCCAGAATCTTCTACTAATTTATGTAGCATTTTATCGATTACTTCACAAGAATATGCTGATTTTCTTGTAAAACATGCCAATGAACTTGATCCATATCTGATACTGATAAAGCCTTCTGAAATCAGAGGTGACGAAGAGTATGTTTGCAAAGTCCTCAGAATGATTGTGAATCAGTCAATTAAACTTGATAAAGAGATTGAGATTCCATCACGTAAATATGTAGTGGAACTTTAAGACACACAGAGAAATATATATCAATATCAGTGGATGGAGTTGCATCTGTCCACTGAGAGAAAGGAGAGCTATGTATTATGAATGATAATAAAATGATTACTCAGTCAAGAATTATTGAAGAGTATGGATGGACGAAAAGTTTAATCAGTAAATTTCTTCCAGATCCAGTATTGAAAGCGAATCCTCATTATAGAAAGGCTGCTCCTATGAGATTGTGGGATGAAGATACCGTTAAGCAGGTAATGACAACATCAGAATTTCAAGATGCTATGGAGAAAGCTAATAAGCGTAAGAAATCAGCAAGTAAAGCAGTCGAAACTAAGTATAGCAATATGAATCATAGTGTTCAGTTGTTTATAGATTCAATTACTATAAAAGTTTTATCGGATGAAGAATTAAAGACTAAGGCACTAAAAGCAAAACAAGAGTGGTATCAATGTCATCCATGTTCTTTAAATGGTGATTGGATTGATGAGCCATATATGAAAAATGCTTATACAGCCGATGAAGAAACTATCAATCGTTGGATTGTAAACTATATCAGACATAATTTGGTAAGTTATGATAATTTTCTTGGCAGTATTGATGGAAAAGTAGGATCAGTAGAAGCTTATCCAGAAGTTAAAATTGCGGTACTTGAAAAAATTGCTAATACATATCCGAAATATAAGGATGAATGTGAGAGACAGATATTTTTTGTTGATTTCAATGCGGATAGATAAAAGGAGAATCAATTCATATGAATGAAAAATTTCGGACAATTGGATTAGATACGGAAGATAAAATTACAGAGTTCATTGATTATATTGATGATTTGGAAGATACCGAAGAAATTAAAAGTGATGTTTATGGATTCTTTGAGGAAGAGTCATCGTACAATGAGAATCATATACCTGCTTATGTTGTAATGACAAAATATAAAGGCAAATATATCGTTTGGGTTGGAGATCAATGCTGCGATTTTGCTATAAGTTATCCACCATATAATTTGTGCGATATATTTTCAACCTATGATGAAGCTAACGAATATTATAAGTCATTGGCACATTCTGGAATTAAGCCTTTAAGTGAACAAGTAGAAGAGTGTAAGAGCCAACTCATAGATGAAGTTGATCTTAGAGTGTCAACAATGGTGCCGAATGTTCTTAATATTAAGGTGTGGTATAAAAACTGTTTAATCATTGAACATCTGACACAGTTTGATGTTCAGTATATCAACAATGGTGCAGCAGGATAATTTTCTTACATACATTAAAAATAGCAAGTATGCATATTATTATCCATTGTTTGTATTTATACTTGAAACTGCTCTGAGAGTTGGAGAGGTTTGTGGTTTGACATGGGATGATGTAGATTTAGAACATGGCTTTGTAAATATCACTCACCAGTTACAATACAACAATGTAGGAAAAGATGCTTGTCAATATCAAATACTTACTCCTAAATCTAAATCTGGTGTTCGTAATGTTCCATTATCAAATGCCGCAAGGGATGCTCTTATGGAACAGATGAAAAATCAGATTGAGATGGATAAGAAAACAGAGATCGAAATAGATGGATATAAGGATTTTGTATTTTCTAACAGGCAAAATAAACCATTTATCACACAAACTATTGGACGTATTCTGAATCGTATTGTAGATGATTATAATTCTGATATCAAAAAGTTTGGTGGAACAATAGAGCCATTACCACATATACATCCACATCTCCTGAGACATACATCATGCTCTCGTATGGCAGAAGCCGGAGTTGATCCAAGAACATTGCAGGATATCATGGGTCATGCTTCTATGAAAATGACGATGGAATTGTATAATCATGTTACAGATGAACGCTTGACAAACGAAATTCAGAAGCTAAATAATAGACGTATTTCGTAATGTAATAATCTTACACCATTTTTAGATAAAAAATAGCTAGCTTACATCAAAATTAACAGTTCTGTAACAATAAGCTTACACCAATTTGATTCTGAAACGGTCAAAAAGAGCTTTATTACACCAATTTTACACCAAACACATACCAAGATATAAGAAGATATAAGAAAATACAAAGAGTTCTGAAATCAAACAGAAGTATTCCATAGTGATAATTATCTCCAAAAATCCAGTAAAAACATATAATTTTTATATTTTCAACAAAATTTCACAAAAAAATATAAATACCACTTGTGTTTTTGAATAATATGCACTATAATATAAAACATATTAATTAAAGTTTTTAGTCTAAATTAATATTATATGTGTCTAAGGAGGAAAACAGCATGGTTGAACTGATTGTAGGAAAGAAAGGCAAGGGCAAAACAAAAGTACTGTTAGATAAGGTAAATGGTGCGGTAAAAGAGGCAAATGGAAGTATTGTCTACTTAGACAAGAGCACAAAACATATGTATGAACTCAACAATAAAGTACGTCTTATTGATGTATCCGGATTCCCTATTAAGAATGCAGATGAATTTGTAGGATTTATCTGTGGTATCCTTTCTCAGGATCACGATCTTGAGCAGATTTATCTTGACAGTTTCCTTAAGGTAGCAAAATTGGAAGATAAAGACATTACAGGTACTCTGGGACAGTTAGATGAGATTGGTAAACAATTTAATGTTACTTTTGTAATTAGCGTATCTTTAGACAAAGAAGAGATTCCTGAAGCGCTCCATGGTAAGATCAGTGTAGCTTTATAACCATCTTTTATTATTAATACTAAAAACTACATAACATAAATAAAAAGGATACCTGTTAAGATATTTTCAGCAGATATCCTTTTTATTGCATTTTGTAAGCATACCTGTTATCATGGAAAAACAATAAATATTAGGAGATGAGAGATATATGGAAGAATTATACAGAATAATTGAGCAAAAAATTAAAGATGCAGGATATCCAAGAGCAATTTCCGGTGAAATGGTTTACGGAGATATCTGCGACCAAATTGAAGGAAAAGAAAATGGCTCTTACGTTTTACTTTCCAAGGTTGAAGATGATGTTATTTTTGAATATCATATTACTGTAATGGATGATGAATTCAATCTTGGGTTACTGACAATACGTACTCCGGAAGGCGTATTTGAAACTGATTTTGATAAATAAAAATAGCTTTAACAGTTAGTAAATAGAATTCTGGAAAACATATCATAACCCAAACAGAATCAAGTATGTGACAGATATGTCTTATGTCTGTTATTTAAAGAGTCTATACAAAACTCCAGACATAAGACATATCTGTCATTTTTCATACTTTATCTTTTTATGTTTTTAATCTTCACGTAAATGCACCGCTGTGGCCGCCTTACGACGTCTTGCATCATCCATAGCTGCATAATGTTTCTTTGTGGTGTTTACATCTCTGTGACCTAATACATCGGCTACAAGGTAAATATCGCCTGTTTCCTGATACAAAGTAGTACCGTAAGTACTGCGAAGCTTGTGTGGTGTGATTTTTTTTGTAGTCGTAATGGCACCTGCGTATTTTTTTACCAGATTTTCAACAGCCTGGATGCCAATCCTTTTTCGCTGGGTAGAGTAGAAGAGAGCGTGTTCATGCCCTGCTACAGGAACGATATTCTTACGAACTTCTAAGTACTTTTTCAAAGCTTTTTCTACCTCATGTCCAAAATATACAACCATTTCATTTCCACCTTTTCGGGTGACTTTAATCCCATTATTTTTAAAATCAACATCTTCAACATCAAGTCCTACACATTCAGATACACGAATCCCGGTACCAAGCAGGAGAGTAACGATGGCAAGATCACGCTCCTTGGTTTTTTCATAATAAACACGTTTCTGTCCGGTAAGCTCATCACCGCAGTGCTCTATATGATCCAATAACATGGCAACTTCATCAGCATCAAGACGTATAATATTTTTTTCATGAGTTTTCGGAACATCTACAAGAACAGTTGGGTTCGTCTGGATAAATTCATGTTTATAATAATATGCATAAAAACTTCTCAATGCAGAAATTTTTCTTTTCAGGCCACGTTCACCATTGGTTTCTGTTTTATCACCATTTTTATATACTTTAAGATATTCCTGATATTCCTCGATATCTATAGCTTTAAGCTGATCCAGAACATCAACGGTAAAATCTTTCATGGAATAGTCCTTAAAGGCAGAATTTTCATCCAAGAGAAACTGAAAAAAGATTCGGATATCATACGCATAGGAAATTCGTGTTTTGGTAGTAGTAAGCGGATCCATAGCACGAAAATAATCCTTGCAGAAATCAGGCAGTGTTTTCAAAACAGCTCGAAGCTTCAAAATATTTGAAATATCGGTCTGTTCGTGGTAAGTGACTTTCTTGCTATCATTATAATAATCAATATATTTATCCATAAAAAATCTCCTTAAAAAAATTATTTTATAACTTCTTAATGTTAAGAATATTGTTGAGAATATTTAAGACATATAAATCATCAAAGTTGATAATGATTAATAATTGCAGAGAAAATGCCTTTGTCAATAAACGATTACAGCGCAAAGACAGCTGCAGCCTACATCTATATGAAAAACTCGCGTTTGTCGTATAGATGTAGATAACATAAAAACATACTACTTTCGTATGTTTTTATGTTATCTTATTGTTGCCAACCAGTACATCCATTTATTGTTTCCGGATTTATTTTTGCGTGCTAATTGTTTGTATTTATCAAATAATAACTTTTTTCTGCCTTCATATCAAAAACATTGATTGAATTACTTAGCGTTCAATTTAAATTCTTTCTACAGCAATTTTTTGTCAATAATCTGGTAGTTTGCCCGATGTATATACAAGGCTTTTCCGTCAACCATAAGTTTCGTCATTTGGGGAAGGTCTTCCGGAACTTCCCAGTACACGTCATCTCCCGAAAAAGCCGCTATAGGCTGTCCCAACCGGGATTTGATCACTACTATACGTGATTTTCCAAAGTCATTAGTTTTACAGACAATCTGTAATAATGCGATTCAATTCCGGAAGCTCTTTTTTGAGAGCGATCAGTTTCCCATCTTTTAGAAAACAATGTCTGGAATAAGCGGTTGTGCAGATTTCATTTCTGCTCGCATTAAAAAATTCATAATTAAATTCCAGAGAAATTCCATTATACTGCTTAATGCCAACGCGGATCCGGATTTCATCATCGAAGAAAACCTGCTTTCTATATGCAACTGAAATTTCCACAACAGGGGAGATCACTCCCAACTCTTCTACTTTCTTATAGCTGAAACCCATCCGGCTCATATATCCAATCCTGGCCTCTTCCATCCATTTTACATAATTAGAGTGATGGATAATGCCCATCTGGTCTGTTTCATGATATTGCGCTTTTCTGTAATAAGTGTATGTTTTTTCTGATTCTTCCTTCATATACCATATATCCTTTTTTATATATTTATAAAATGAAAATAACTATACCACTCGCTTGTCTGCGAAACGATATACTAGAGCGTGTCTGAAACCGGTTAATTATGACGGTCTCTTCACATAATTCAGAGGATTCTGATTTACCCCATTAACCATAACCCCAAAATGAAGATGAGGACCGGTGCTGTTCCCGGTGCTTCCTACATATCCGATGATATCACCTTTTTTGACCTTATCTCCTACACTCAGATTTGGGTTAAATTTAGACTGGTGCATATATTCTGTGATAAGTCCCTTTCCATCATGATTGATCTTGGTATAATATCCGGCACCGCCTGACGATGCCGGTGAAAGCATGGCAACAATGGTTCCTGATGCTGCCGCATAAATCGGTGTTCCTGTAGGAGCAGGAATGTCAATTCCTTTATGATTGGTAGAACCGATTCCTCCCGGAGATTCCCTGTTTCCAAAATAACTGCTGATATAGGAATAACCGGAGCTTAAAGGCCACCGAAAAGAAACTCCGTTCTGATAGTCAGGAATAAGAGAACCATCTTCTCCAACATAATGATTATCATCAATCCACTGATTTGTAACCAGAGCACCTGTGGAGGAACTCAGGTAATACTTCTCTCCATCTACAGTAACCCACCCACTTTCACGTTCACATGTAGAAGGATTCATATAATATTTCTTTCCGTCTACTGTCAGCCATCCAGAGGCCAGCACCCCATCTGATTTCGCATAATAATGAGCACTTTTTTTCGTGATCCACTTACTGCTGGCAAGTTTTCCGTCAGACTCAAAATAATATCTTTTCCCAGATGACGATTTCAGAATAATATCATCGTAACGGATTCCATTAGTTTTCTTAAAATAATACTTGTGTCCGTTGATCGTCTGCCATCCCGTAACCAGTTTACAATCTGATTTCCTGAAATACCGATAATAGGAATCCGGTTTATAGAAGCCTTTGACAAGTTTACCATTTGAAGCTGCATAATAATAAGAACCGTCTGTTTCTTTATACCATCCGCTTCTGACCAGCTGACCGGTATTTCTGTTAAAGGAATACCAGCTTCCCTTTACTTTCAGACGCCCTTTTGCCATAGTGCCATTGGCCTGAAGATAATAGGTGGAATTCCCGCTTTTGCGAAAACAGTTTTTATACATTTTTCCTTTTTCATTAAAGCAATAATATACATTATTTACTTTATGGAAACCGGATCGTATCACCCCGTCATTCCAGAAATAATATTTATTCCCTGCAGCTGTAGTAACCCATCCGGTATGCATATACCCTTTTTTTTCATCAAAGAAATACGTTTTTCCATTTACTGTCTGCCAGGTAGTAAGCATTTTACCTTTTTCATTAAAACAGTACTTTTTTCCACTGATGGTCAGAATTCCGGCTTTGGCTGCACCGGTCTTTCCGAAATAGTACTGATTTCCTGTAGCACTTTTGTACCAGCCAGTAGCTTTTTTTCCGTTCTTATCGTAATAGTACCAGCTTCCGTTTTTTTTCACAAATCCTGTCTGCTTTTTGGAAGTTGCTGCAGCCTGAACCGGTACAGAGAAACCGGAAAAGATTCCACCCTGCAGAGCCAGTGCCAGAACCAAAAGAAAAGCTGTCAAATATAACTTTTTTTTCTTCATAGTAACTCCTGTGTGTGTTTTTTTTGTAACTGTGAATGTTTACTTATTTTTCTCTCGTTTATTATTTAATTCAACATATCTGTTCTTCAGGAAAATCCCTGCTTTTTTGATATATCCCCATATTATGTTTAAAATCCGCAGGAGATATTTCCATATGGTTATGACCAGTCCGGAAAGCGGATTCCATATTTTCATAAAGAAATTATTTTTTCTCGCTTCCAGTTCTTCCGGTGAAACCTTGTGTTTTTCTTCCTTGCAAAGAGGAAGTACTTCACCTGTCTGTTCATCCAGACAGTCAATATTTATATATGTCTCCTCTTCTGCCGGCATTTTTTTGTCATTAAGAGAATGATTGATCAATCTCCAGATCAGAGCATAAAGTACGGCAAATACAGGAACTCCTGCAATCATTCCCGGAACCCCAAAGAGACCGCCCCCGATCATGATGGCAACAATAACCATAAAACTGGAAAGTCCGGTAGAGTCCCCGAGAATTTTCGGACCAAGGATATTTCCATCAAACTGCTGAAGAAGCAGGATAAAAATTGCAAAATACAGACCTTTTATGGGATCTACTACTAAAATAAGCAAAATACATGGAATGGCTCCGATGTAAGGACCAAAAAACGGAATGACATTTGTCACACCGATAATTACACTGATAAGAATTGGATACGGCAAATCCAAAAGCAACATTCCAAAATAACACAAAATTCCAATAATAGCAGAATCCAGAAGTTTTCCGTATATGAAACCACCAAAAGTCTTGTCTGTAAAACGCATAACGCGTATAAGCATATTTGCCCATTTATGAGGCAATATAGCATATACCATCATTTTGCTTTTGGCAACAAATTTCTCTTTGTCTGCAAGTACATACAAAGCTACAATGGCACCGATCAGAAAATTCTTCATAAAGATCAGGATATCAAAAATACCTGCTGAAACATTTTTGAGCATATCCTGCATCTGCGGAAGAATATCGGTAGTAAGATATTCCTGTGCTTTTACAGAGTACTGATTGATCATATCGAGCATTTCAGGATTCAGTTTCCATCCATGCTCAACAAATGAATTGAGCCACTTTTCAATAACTTTTATATAGTACGGAAAACTGTAAATAATACTCATGATACTTCGGATCAACTGAGGAAGCACCATCATCAGTAATGCGTAAATGATAATCCAGAACAGGAACATGGAAAAAAGGACACATCCCCATCGAATAGCCCGTTTTCCTTTTTTCTGTAACTTAATATTATGCTTTTCCAGCTGCGGATAGATCAGCTTCTGCTCAAAGAGATTGATCAGCGGACTGAGAATATAAGCAAGGATTACACCATAGATAATAGGCGCCATAATTCCCAGAAAAGTTTTGATTCCCACGATCAGGGTTTTCATGTGAAATATGCCATAATAAAACAGCATACTGGCGGCAATTACCAGAAAAGCGGTTACACCCCAGTGTAAATATCGGTTGTCCCAACGAAATTTCATAATGTCCTCCTTTTTAACATGGTATGATTATAGCATATATTTTGACAAATGTCATGAAAATTTAATATATATTAAAAAAAATTATAGCAGTCTTGTTACTGTTCATACACCACTATCCCGAGGCATACAAGCCAAAATTCCATTGCCGCAGGCAATCTGGAATGAATTGAAAAGACTGTTATAAATTCATCCAAAAAACAGATACTTTACCAAGGATGTGGTAAAGTATCTGTAAAAATATAATCCTATTTATTTTTTATGGAATCAAAAATCTCAATTGCCTGAATGATTGCTTTTGCTGCACCATCAATTCCAAGTTTGCTGCTGTCTACGCAGAGATTGTAGCTTGAAGCAGCACCCCATTTCTTATTGGTGTAGTAATTATAGTAACTGGAACGGCTCTTGTCTGTCTTATTGATCATGTCTTTTGCTTCTTTTGCAGTTTTATTATGTTTCTGTGAAAGACGGTTAATCCTCCAGTCTGTATCTGCATGTACAAATACACTGAAACAGTCTTTATACTCTGACAACGCATAATCTGCACATCTTCCGACCATAACGCATGGACCTTCGGAGGCCAGTTTCTTGATTGCGTCAAACTGTGCAAGAAATACTTTGTGGTTCATAGGCATATCTGTAAATCCTGAAGAAGAATAACCAAATGAGTAGGTATCCATGACCAGAGAATATAAAAAGCTGTTAGTTGGTCTTTCATCATGATTCTCAAAAAGTTCTTTGCAGATACCGCTTTCATTTGCTGCATGTTCGAGAAGTTCTTTATCATAACATTTAATACCAAAATATTTGGCAACTTCCTGACCTATCTGTCTTCCTCCACTGCCGTACTCACGACCAATTGTAATAATTGAACTCGTACTATTCATAGTCTGCACTCCCTTCTGTTACATATTCGATAGACATATTATACAATATTTCCAAAAAAATGCAAACTACTTTCGTAATTTTTCTAATAATTTAACGAAATATTCAGGTAAAGGAGCTGTAAACTCCATATATTCGCCCGTTGATGGATGAACAAAGCCAAGAATCATTGCATGAAGCGTCTGTCCCTGCAGATGATAAGGATTCTTACCGGAACCGTACACTTCATCACCCAGAAGTGGATGACCGATACTTGTCATATGCACACGAATCTGATGCGTTCTGCCTGTTTCCAGACGGCATTCCACATAAGTGGCATTTTTGAAACGTTCCAGAACTTTATAATGTGTGACAGCATCCTTGCCGTTTTTATAGTTGACAGCCATCTTTTTGCGGTCAATCGGATGGCGCCCGATGGGACCTTCGATCGTCCCTTCGTCTTCTTTCAGTACTCCTGCTACGATTGCCCGGTATCTACGCCTGATAGAATGCTCTTTTAACTGTTCTGCCAGGTTGCGGTGTGCATTATCATTCTTGCATACAAGAAGTGCACCTGTGGTATCCTTATCGATTCTGTGGACAATACCAGGACGCAGAACACCATTGATCCCCGACAGATTGTCCTTACAGTGAAACATAATAGCATTTACCAATGTTCCGGAAGTATGTCCGGCACTGGGATGAACCACCATCCCCTTTGGTTTATTTACAATAAGTACATCATCATCTTCATAAAGAATATCCAGAGGGATATCTTCCGGAAGTATATCCGGCTCTTTTATGTCAGGAACTGCTACGGAGATTTCATCTCCTTCCTGAACTTTGTAGTTGGCTTTTACAGTAGAACCATTGACGGTTATTTTCTGCTCTTTAAGCAGCTTTTGAATATAAGAACGTGACAGTTCTTCGTTCATTTCAGAAAGATAGCGGTCAATCCGGATACCGGACTGACCGTCAGAAACCTGATAATTAAGAATTTCCATAATACTAATCCTTTTTTATTCTTAAGAAGTCATAATCTTCATCATTTTTGTATCTGAAACACACCAGCATAACAAGTAATATGCCACTGCATACCACATACATATCCGCTATATTAAATACCGGAAAATCAATCAGTGAAAAATAGATAAAATCCACAACATAGCCTCTGCATACTCTGTCAATAAAATTTCCAAGAGCACCGGAAACCATTACCAGTGCAGTTACTGACAGCGGCAGATAATATCTGTTTTTCGGGATTCTGGCATATACATAGATAAATACACCAAAAAACAAAAGGCACAAAATCACAAACACCGGAATTTTACCTTCAAACAATCCAAAGGCCATTCCACGATTTTCGAGATACCGTAATTGAAGAACTCCTGGAATGAGAGAGATATCAGGCTGATCTTTCAGTTGTGCCAGAACAAGAGATTTACTTCCCTGATCCAGGATTGTCAGCAAAAGGATAATAATACAGCCTCTGATCCAGTGCATACATGAAGATACGGAGGAAACAGCTGTCATATCAGAATCTCCCGGATTGCCTGGAGCAGTTCTTCATCTGTGACAGTTTTGTCTATAAAACTTTTACCGATCCCGTCCATAAGGATAAATTTAATATGACCGGCTTCCATTTTTTTGTCTTTTTTTGTTGCTGCCAGGACATCCCCGGCATTCAGTGAATCAACAGAAAGAGGAAGATTATAAGAATGGCACCCTTTTCTGATCTCTTCGTATTCTTCTTCTGTTAATAATCCTCTCTGCATGGAAAGATAAGCGGCAGCGATCAGACCGACTCCAACACACTGTCCATGAAGCAGCTGAAAGTTTTTCATTTTTTCGACTGCATGTCCGACTGTGTGACCAAGATTTAAAAGTGCACGTTCTCCCTGCTCCTTCGGATCACGCTCTACCACACCTGCCTTGATCTCGCAGCATCTGCGGATCATTCTGGAAAGCATACTCAGATCCAATTTACTGATCTCAGGCTGATTCTTACATACAAAACGGAAGAACTCTTCATCGCAGATCAGTCCTGTCTTAAGAATTTCACCCATTCCACAGGTGAATTCCCGATTCGGAAGAGACTGCAGGGTACTCATATTCATATATACAAGGCGGGGCTGATGGAAAGCTCCTACCATGTTTTTGTACTGAAGGAAGTCAACACCTGTTTTACCTCCTACGCTGCTGTCAACCTGTGCCAGAAGCGTAGTAGGAACCTGGATAAAATCAATCCCTCTCAGGTAAGTGGAAGCTCCGAAACCTGTCAGATCACCTACAACACCGCCGCCCAGCGCAACCAGCAGACCTTTTCTGTCCATTTCATTCTCAATCAAAGTTTTATATAATTCCTGTACTGTATTCAGGTTTTTGTTCTTTTCACCAGCTTCAAATACAAAAGAGAATATTTCAGAGGAAATTTCCTGAAGAGCTGATTTAACTGCCTCATGATAAAGAGGTGCAACATGACTGTCTGTCACAATACAGATTTTCCGGTTTTCAAGTCCTTCTTCTCTGACCGCACCGGCAAGATCCTGAAAGTCATTTTTAAAATAAATAGGATAATGGAAATCTCCTTCCCGTTTTACAAGTAATTTCTGTTCTGCCATTTTCCTGTTCTCCTTTTATTACAAGATTTACACATAGCGCAAAATGCGCACACTGCAGCGTCCTTTTTTTGTCTGGTGAGAAACACCGTCAAAAATGAACCGTCCTTTCCCACGTACAGATATAATATCACCCTCTTTCGGCTCATATCCGTTGCTGGTGATCAGTTTTCCGTTGACAAAAACCTGCCCGCCTTCAATATAAGATACCATACTGCTTCTGGATGTCTTAAAAGCAAGCGAGATCAATGAATCCAGACGTACCGAAGCGCAAGTACCGCTGACAGATTCAAGGACAGGGCGTGGAAATTCATCAGAATCCTCCATTTTTGTGATCAGAATATTGGTATGACGGACCCGACACAGATTTTCAAGAAAGAATTCCGTCATTTTGTTATGGCAGAAAAACCAGGCAGCTTTTTTCTGAACAACAATATCACCGATCACACTTCTGTCTACTCCAAGATTGAGAAGTGCACCAAGATAATCACGATGAGAAAGCTCTTCAGAGAATTTAAGAGCTTTTGGTTCAATCCTCAGACAGTCGATGGGATATTCCCATGTAAAAGCAAGAGCATCAGGATGAAATGCAACCATCTGACGCTCCGCATTCTCATAGCCTCCGGACGTCTCCATAACAATCTGGGGAAACTGATGTTTCAGGCTACTGACTATATTCTGTTCATTTAAATTAAGAAAATCCGAAAATGTAACGATATCTCTCTGCCAGGAGAGATTTGCCAATTCCCGGATTCTCTTAAGAAAAAATTCGTCTTTTTCCATCCTGGATCAATATCCTGCTCTTACAGACGGAGCAGAGCCTCCCAGAATATTCTGAAGGTCACCGGTAATATCTACATTGTACGGTCCAAGTACAAAGATATAGCTGGATACTTTCTGAAGACTGCCGCCTAAAGAATAGCATGCACCGGACGTGAAATCGATGATTCTCTGTGCCAGTTCCACATCAATTCCCTCCAGATTCAAAATAACAGTAGAATTATCTACTAAAGTGTCAGCAATCTCACGCGTATCTTCCATAGAAGAAGGTTTGATCACACAGACTTCCATATTTGGGCCCTGATTTGATTTGCGGCTGCTTCTCATTGGAGTAATCTTGGAAGATGCTGCAGGACGTGTCTGGCGTTCGGCGCGTTCCTGTTTAACCGTAACCTTAGACGGAGCCGAAGCGGTCTGTTTTGGAGCAGATGCCTGTTTAGGAGCTGTCTTTACTGCTTTCTCTTCTACATCATCGAAGTCATCATTATCGTCGGATTCTTTTTTCTTAGAGAATTTATCAAAAAATTTCTTCTTTGGTTTCTCATCGAAATCGTCATCGAGAAAGTCATCATCTTCTTCCTCATCTAACAGATCATCATCTAAGAATCCATCATCATCGTAATCATCGTTTAATTTGATGGCATCTAAAAATTTATCTAAAACGCCCATTTTAATCTCCAATCTTATTTTAATCTTCTTTTATTGAGTAATCTCTTTCGCCAAAGATACCCGTTCCCACGCGCACCATAGTGGCCCCTTCCTCAACTGCGACCTGATAATCATTTGTCATTCCCATACTCAGGACGCTCATATTAACATTATTAATGTTTTTGGCCGCAATGTCAACACTTAATTTCTTTAATTTTTGAAAAACTTCTCTGTTTTCTTCAGGATTTGCTACAAATGGTGCAATTGTCATAAGTCCTTTTACCTGAAGATGCTCATAAGAAGAAATTTCTTCCAGAAATGGTAATACCTCTTCGACTGAAAGGCCAAACTTACTTTCCTCTCCTGCTACATTTACTTCGATCAGAACCGGCATGCAGATATCTTTTTTTGCTGCCTCTTTTTCGATGGCCTCTGCCAGGCGAACAGAATCTACAGAGTGTATCATAGATACTTTATCAATAATATATTTCACTTTATTTCTCTGTAAATGTCCGATCATGTGCCACTGTACATCTGATGGCATCTGATCGTATTTATCTACGATCTCCTGAACCTTATTCTCCCCAAACACTCTTGCACCCGCATCATATGCTTCTTTCAGCATTTCCACCGGTTTGGTCTTACTGACCGCAATAAGAGTTACCTCTTGGGGAGAACGCCCTGCAGTATCGCAGGCCTCTTCAATATTCTTTTTCACAAGGTTTAGTTTATCAGCTAACATATTAAGCCTCCTTAATTAGTATAAAATGTCTTCTTCCTTTACTTTATCAGCGTTTCGAACAATGTGATCATATCTGGAAAGACCGTAGGTGGTGTTTTTAGATACAATAGCATATTCTTCGTTCTCATCAAGTATTTCAATACGGCGAAAAACCGCATAGCCTTTATTAATACAGTATACTCCCTCCAGGGTATCTGTCTCTCCGATCACATATTTTTCACCGGTATCCGTATTGATCAGGGCATCCCCTTCCTTAAATGAACTCTTGTCAACATAATAAATCTGAGGTTGTTCTGCTTCGTCCACTGCCAATTTGGAGACAGATGAATCATCAATGCTTGCGTAAATGCTCACATTTTTAAATGTTGTTTTATTTTTCCCCTCATAAAGGGTAAAACCTGTCTGATTATCCTGTGTAGTGGCCATTCTGGATGGAATCACATAAAAATCCTTGGTTACAATAGAGGTAAGAGGGATTTTCAGACCTACAACTGTGTTGGTTACAAGTTCAATGTCCAAAAAACGGTCAGATGCATAACGAATCAGACCTTTATTGAAATCAATCTGTCCATATTTGTCACCATCTATGGTAATAATGGAAAAATCTCCGTTTTGTGTCATATCGTCTTTTAAAAATTTGACACGTATTGTAGAACGGTCTTTCAGTTTTTCAACCTGTCTGTCGCTCAAAGGAATCAGAAGGCTCCAGCGTTCATCTGTGATAATGGTATAAATATCATCTCCTGCTTTTACCTTGTCGGAAGTTTTCAAATCTGTTTCATGGTAAGAATTCTGATCGAAATCTTCTGCCTTTACAGCATCTACTGTTTTTCCTTCATAATTATCCATGGAATATAAAACGATACCATCAGATTGGGACTGGCAGATAGTTTGATTTCCGGGATAAATATCTGCTGTTTTGTCATTGTCACCACTGTCATTTCCTTCACCGTCCTCATCTGAAGTAAGAGGAGCAGATGAAGTATTGCCAGACTCTGCATATTGAAGGATATTTCCCTTCAGTTCATATTTAAAGCTGTAGGTGCTGTTAAATTTACTTGAACTGAATCCTTTGGAAAAACTCATCATATCAGTCCGTACCTTTGAAAGTTCTTCCGGGGCAAGAGATGCCGGAGCAGAAGCTGTTTTTGTATCACTAAGTCCGTACACCGCTCCGGAAGCATTGATCTTACTGCCCTCCCTTGCATAATAAGTAATATAGCCTGATGAATCTGCCTTGCATAAACTTTCTTCACGTATGGCAAGACCGGTATATGTTTCGTTGCGGGATAAAGGTCCTGATGTAACCTGATAGGATTCAATATGAGTAGTTGTAAAATATAATATGGCACTGAATGCCATATATATGAATAAGATGCCAAACATGATCGTTCCGATATTCAGCCCCACGACCATGCGAAGCCTTGCCAGGATTCCCGGCATTTTTTTTGATTTATTATCAGACAATGGGATGTCTCCTTTTTGTGCAGTTCATAATCATTCTATAACTGTTCAGCGATTTCACAGTGACTGCTGAATAGTTACACCATTTTCCAAAATATTGTAACACTTTGCACATTTAAAAACAAGTTTATTCATAAAGAATTCATAATAATCGTTACTGTTCACTCCGTTCACAGTAACGTAGCCAAAATTCATTCCAGATTGCCTGCGGCAATGGAATTTTGGCTTGTATGTCTCGGGATTTTGGCATATTCATGCCAAAACACCTCGCGGGATAGTGGTGTGTTAACTGTAACCAATAATCCCGTTAATGAGAATGGAGTAAACAGTAACGGGAGCACATAAGTAAGAACACATTTTCAGAATATAAGTTTGCTTTTTGTCAGGAATTATGATATGATAAAAAAATCAGAAACTGTTCAGTATCTCATAGAATAGCAGACTGCTGAATGGTTATGAAGAGTGTACGAACAAAAAATAACTTTAAAAGGAGGGTATAATTATGCCATATGGAAGAATCACGCCAAAGCAGCAGGAGATTCTTGATTACATAAAGAATGAGATTTTGAACCGGGGATTTCCGCCGGCAGTTCGTGAAATCTGCGAGGCAGTCAACCTGAAATCTACTTCTTCCGTTCATTCACATCTGGAAGCACTGGAGAAAAATGGATATATCCGCAGAGATGCAACGAAACCACGTGCGATTGAGATTATTGATGACAATTTTAATCTGGTCCGCAGAGAGGTTGTGAATGTTCCCATCATAGGAACTGTGGCAGCCGGACAGCCACTTCTGGCAGTTGAGAATATTGAAGGCTATTTCCCTATCCCTGCAGAGTTTATGCCTAATTCACAGAGCTTTCTGTTGAAAGTAAAAGGGGAAAGTATGATAAACGCCGGAATTTTTGACGGAGATCAGGTTCTGGTTAAACAGCAGTCCACAGCAGAGGATGGAGATATTGTTGTTGCGCTGATCGATGACGGTGCTACAGTTAAGACTTTCCATAAAGAAAAAGGATACTATCGTCTCCAGCCGGAAAATGATACAATGGAGCCAATCCTTGTACATGAAGGTCTTCAGATTCTTGGCAAAGTATTTGGTGTGTTCCGTTTGTATGAATAATAATGCAACTGATATGCAAATCAGAAAAATAACAGAGGAAATCAGGTATCGCTTAATGATGATATCTGATTTCCTCTGTATTCTATTTTACAAATTTTCTAGTTATTTTTCAAGAAATTCATTAACGTCAAGAACCTTACCATCTCTCCAGATTCTTTCGAGGTCATAGAAAAGACGATTCTCTTCGTCAAATACGTGGACAATCATATCGCCGTAATCCATAAGAACCCAGCTGGAGTTTCTGGTTCCCTCAATCTGTTTTGCTTCAAATCCGGCTCTGCCAAGTGTTTCATCTACATTGTCAACCATAGCCTGAACCTGATTCTGGTTGGAAGCACTTGCAATTACAAAATAATCGGCAATTACAGATACTTCATGGATATCTATTACCTTAATATCTTTTCCTTTTTTCTCATCAAGTGCGCGGCAGGCAAGTTTTGCCATTTCAAGTTCTCTGTTCATGGAAACAACCTCTCTTTCTATCTGCTTTTGTAACTGTTCAATATCTTCATGATCAACAGACTATTGAATAGCTACATATATCTTCTCTAAATAAATATTTATATCCGTAATCTGTTCTCCCTGTTGTGCTGTCCCCTATATGTAAAACTCTGCCAGTCGAGACAATTTATACTCAGGACTGTCTTTTCATGTGTAAATCCCTGTAATACAAGAAAGCATCTTTCGTAGCATTATCAATATCTTTCGGATTTTCCTCCAGATAAGCCAGTGTATCACCCAAAATCTTATACATACATTCGTCAAGATCCTGAAAAGCCAGTTTACGTACAATTGCAAGATTAGGAGCTTTATCACGTTTTGGTTCAATATAATCGGCAATATAGACGATTTTTTCCAACAGTGTCATCTCCGGCTTTCCGGTAGTATGCCAGGTGATGGCAGAAAGAATATTTTCATCTGTAACATCATACTTAGCCTTAGCTACGTAAGCTCCAAGCTTGGCATGAAGTAAAAAAGGATGCTCCTGTTCGAATTCAGATACCGAAATATGATGCTGGCTGCACATTTTCAGCTTCTTTTTGTTCGGAATACATTTTGCACAGTCATGGAGCAGTCCGGCAGTCTGGGCTGTGATCAGATCACAGTCATGAACCATGGCAAGTGCTGCACATGTAAACATAACTCCCAACGTATGTTCATAACGATCCTCATCCAGATATTTTGCTAATTTTTTCTGCATTTTTATAAAATCATACTCTGCCATCGGAAGATCATCCTTTCTTTTCGGCCAGACTGTAAATCTGGTTTTCTCTGATATACTCAATCACCGGATCAGGAATATAGTAACGCACACTTTTATCTTCGCTGATCCAGTTTCTGAGCATTTCGCTGGATACATCAAGGTTTGTGGTATTCAGTGTCAGAAATGTGCCATTATATTTAAGCGAAAGACGGTTCATTTCTGCTTCGAGCTCTGCGATTGTGGAATGATTTCTTACAGCAGTTACCAGAATGCAGTTTCTGCAGATTCTTTCCGGTTCACGCCATGTATCAAAGTCATACAGGGAGTCTGCGCCGATTATAAAATAATAATCAGTATCCGGATTCTTCTCTTTTAACATTTCCAGTGTATGATAAGTGTAAGTATAACCATTTTCATGCATTTCAGTCAGCGACAGTTCAAAGTGAGGATTTCCGGTAATCGCCCTGCGGACCATTTCAACTCTTTCTTCATCTGTGGCACGTCCCTGACGGTTTCTCTTGTGAGGCGGATTTCCGGAAGGCATGAACAGTACCTTTTCCAGTCGGAACTGTTCGTATGCTTTCTCTCCCAGAATCAGATGCCCCATGTGGATGGGATCAAAAGTACCGCCCATAATACCAATTCTGTGTTTGATGTCAGCCATAAAAAACTCCGTATTATTTTCTGGGTAATTCAATTTTTTTCTTTTCGTTTTTGCCTTCACGGTATAAAACAATTTTCTTGCCGATAACCTGTACGATCTGGGAACGTGTACGTTCTGCCAGAACCTCAGCCATCTGGCGCGGATCCTCCAGGCAGTTCTGAAGAACACTGATCTTGATCAGTTCTCTGGCTGCAAGCGCCTCATCTACTGCGGCTGTGTTCTCAGGAGTAAGACCACCCTTTCCAAGCTGAAGGATTGGATCCATGGTCATTGCAAGACCTTTTAAATAAGCTCTCTGTTTACTTGTCATTTTTATTTTCCTCTGTTATTCTCTGCAAACGGACAAAATCATCCGTCTTACCACATCTGTTTCATTATTGAATCTATTTATACTATTTATAGTAATCAAAATCAAATCCGTACATACGCACAGTATCGCCTTCCTGAATGCCTGCCTTCTCAAGTTCTTCCAGGATGCCTCCCTCTTTCAGGAATTTCTGGAAGAATGCGAAACCTTTTTCAGAATCAAGATTTGTGTAGCCAAGCATCTTTTCAATCTTCGGTCCCTCGACAACAAAAATTGTCGGATCTTCAGGACTCTGCTCTACTGTATATGGAAGGTTTTCTCCGATCAACATATCTTCAGGGAAGAATTCCTGTTCAAATACTACAGGTTCCTGTGGGCAGCTGTCAAGAAGTTCTTTCACATGGAATAAAAGTTCTCTGACACCCTGACCGCTGACAGCGGAAATCGGATATACCTGGATTCCTTTTGGCTCAAATTCTGCCTTAAGTTTGTCAATCGGGCTCTCTTCGCCGTCTTCTGTATAGATACAGTCGATTTTATTTGCTGCGATTACCTGTGGTCTTGCAGCAATTTCCGGATTATAAGCTTCCAGTTCTTTATTAATCTTGTAAATATCATCGATTGGGTCACGTCCCTCTGTAGATGCTGCATCTACAATGTGGATAATGACTCTGGTACGTTCAATGTGGCGGAGGAACTCATGTCCAAGTCCCACACCTTCGGAAGCACCTTCGATCAGACCGGGAATATCAGCGATCACAAAACCACCGTTTTCAGTATCTACAACACCAAGATTTGGGCTCAGGGTTGTAAAGTGATAATTGGCAATTTTCGGCTGTGCGTTGGTAACACGGGAAAGGAATGTGGACTTTCCGACATTCGGGAATCCAACCAGACCTACGTCTGCGATTACTTTCAGCTCCAGAAGAACTTCCAGTTCCTGCGCAGGCTGTCCTGGCTGTGCATATTTCGGAACCTGCATGGTTGCAGTCGCATAATGCTGGTTTCCTTTGCCACCTCTTCCGCCTCTTAATACGATCTGGCGTTTATTTTCACCGGACATATCAGCAATTACTTTACCGGATTCTGCATCCATGATAACAGTTCCTTCCGGAACTTTTAATACAACATCTTTTCCATCGGCACCATGGCAGCGTTTTTTGCCGCCTTCCTGTCCGTCTTCTGCTTTATATTTTCTTCTGTGTCGGTAGTCGCCAAGGGTGTTCTGGCCTTCATCTACCTCAAATATCACGTCTCCTCCACGACCGCCGTCGCCGCCGTCAGGACCGCCATTCGGAACATATAATTCTCTGCGGAAACTTAC
Source organism: Blautia wexlerae DSM 19850 (assembly GCF_025148125.1). Taxonomy (NCBI): domain Bacteria; kingdom Bacillati; phylum Bacillota; class Clostridia; order Lachnospirales; family Lachnospiraceae; genus Blautia; species Blautia wexlerae. The sequence continues at coordinate 2,230,257 of NZ_CP102267.1, read as the reverse complement.
ATGGCCGTCGCCGCCTTTACCGGAGCGGATATAGATTTTCGCTCTGTCTGCAAACATATGACACACCTCTGTCCTTTACTAATGATTATTTCGTAATAGTAATCTTCTTAAATTAATGCATTTGAGACCGTTCAGCAGGATTTCGCGCTCTGATGAGTCGGATCAATATGCATTATTTACAAGGATTGCTATGGTTTCTTTTATATCATATAACTCTTTTAATCTATAGCAATTCTACTATAAAAGAAAGGCTCCAAACCCATATTAGATTTGAAGCCTTCGCTTAACCAGATTATTCTGCTTCTACTGGAACGATAGAAACCTGTTTCTTATCGCGTCCTTTTCTGGTAAATCTTACGACACCATCTTTAAGTGCGAATAAAGTATAATCTTTACCGCAGCCTACGTTCTCACCAGCATGGATCTTAGTTCCGCGCTGTCTGTAAAGAATATTTCCAGCTTTAACAAACTGTCCGTCTGCTCTCTTCGCACCTAATCTCTTGGATTCGGAATCACGACCGTTCTTTGTAGAACCAACTCCTTTTTTATGTGCGAATAACTGAAGGTTCATTTTCATCATGTTGTTACACCTCCTTGACTTTTACTGTCAAATATCGATTGTTATAACTATGTTCAATTTCTGTTAATCCGAGAATCAGCGAATCCATGAGAAGGGTTCCCCTCTCAGTAACCGGAGCCGTAAAATGAAAAGATACATAGCCGTCATCTTCCTGCACTTCGAACTGATCATCTGTAAATGTCTCAAGAGAATTTACAGTATTGATCACTAGTACAGAGACAGCAGCACAGACAATATCCTGTCCTTCCTCTGCATATCCGGCGTGACCTTTCGAAACAAATTCCAGATAATTTCCATTTCTCTTCTTAACTGTAATTGTAATCATAATGACACCAGATTAACCGTTAATCTTTTCGATTTTTACTTTAGTGTACTGCTGTCTGTGACCGTTTTTCTTGTGATATCCAGTTTTTCTCTTGTATTTGTAAACGATAACTTTTTTTGCTTTACCGTTCTCAACTACAGTAGCGGTAACACTGGCATCTTTCACATCTTCACCAGCTTTTAATCCGTCATTGCTTACTGCAATAACATTATCAAAAGTAACAGTTTCACCAGCTTCAACACCGAGTTTCTCAACTCTGATTACGTCGCCTTCAGCAACTTTGTACTGTTTACCACCTGTTGCAATAATTGCGTACATCTGTGGCACCTCCTATAATCTTTACTCGCCAGATATGGTGACCTTTCGGTGCTTGTACCTCTCTGTGCGGCATCTCATTTATAATAGCGGACAAAATTCGATTTGTCAATAAGTTTTTTTCAATTTCTTTGGGATTTTTTTGAATTTTATTTTACAGGTACAATTTCAATCCAGTATCCGTCAGGATCTGTGATAAAATACAAACTTCGGGGCAGTTATTCAGTTACGGATAAATATCGTAGAGAATTGCAAACGTCAATTTATAGCAATCCTCTTAAATGCATTATTTGCGAGGATTGCTATGATTTACATAATTATATTATGACAAACTATAATTCTCTGATTTCCTCAATCACCGGTTTTCGTACTTTCTTTCTGGTAAGTTCCAGGATGTGTAGTGGAGTGATGTCTACTGCTTTTGCCTTCACCGGATCTTTGCGCAGATATTTTTGCAGGACATGAAACAGTTCATCCTGATGATCCGGATTTTCCATGTTAATAAAATCAATCAGGATAATTCCGGACAGGTTTCTGAGACGCAGCTGTCTGGCAATTTCCTTTGCTGCCTCCAAATTGATTTTTCGGTAAGTTTCCTGCATTTTCTTTTTGCCTGTAAACTTTCCGCTGTTTACATCAATGGATACGAAGGCTTCTGTCTGCTGGATCACCAGAAATCCACCACTGTTCAGCCAGACTTTCTCATGCTGGATTTCTTCTAAGACAGTTTCCAGGCGATAAAGTTTGTAAAGAGGGAGAAGTTTATCATCATAAAACCGCAGCTTCTCTTTTTCCTCCGGGCTGTTACTGTTAAGATAGTCAGAAATCTGTCGGGATATCTCAGGGATATCTGTTATGATCTCTTCCAGGTTCCGGCTGTTGGCGTCGCGGACCGCAGAGATATAAAAAGGCTCTGTTCTATATACGCAGCTGAAACAGGTACGGGATCTTCCGTCTACAGCAGCCTTATGATACAGGCCCTTCAGGTATTCCAGTTCTTTCAGTATTTCTTCTTTTGATGCATCTGCTGCATTTGTACGAACGATGATACCAAACTCTTTATCCGGACGGTTAACTTCTGCTTCCATCCACTTACTGATACGGCTTCTGTCATCATTGGAAAGTTTGGAAGACAGACCAAATTTCTTATCGCCGGTTGTAAGAACCAGATATTTGCCTGTAAAATTCAGATTCGTGGTTACAGCCGGTAGTTTTCCCTTCATTGCTTCCCGGCTGATTTGCACAAGGATTTCATCTCCTGCCTTTAATGGGCGGTCACCTTTTTTTACAGAAGCATAAATCGCATTTGGAGCATCGGAAAGCTGCAGGTAGCATTTTTCCCCGGCAGAAATCTGTACGAATGCAGCACCGATATTGGCAGCTATATTCTCTATCTGTCCAACATAAATATTTCCAAGAGAAGATTTCTCCCCAACAGGTTCGAAGCGCAGTTCCATTACTTTACCGTCTTCTTCATACGCACATACATAGCATGGAATCTGGCGGATATTCATTTGGGTAATAATCAGTTTACTCAACTTCTTCACCCAGTGCTTCCAGAGTTACAAATTTATGTTCTTCCTCTGTTCCTTTATCTGCGTATACTTCCAGACGTTTGATGGAATAAGCAAATTCCGGAAGTTCTATGCCAAGCCATGAAAAGAATGTATCTGTTACCAGTTCCGGTTTTGTGTAATTGGCACTTGCGGAAGCAAGCATCATAAAGATCTTGTCTCCCTGAAGTTCCATCTTATAGATAAACGGACGAATATCAATTTCCTTTTCGCTTCGTTTGGTCTTTTTCATTACTGTGATCTCCGGCTGCGCCAGGAAATCACTGATTTTATCTTTCCAGGAAATTTCAGGCTCTTTTCCCGGACGAAATTCTACATAATAATCGGCTGCTGCCACCAGTGACATTGCCTTACCCGCCTTTCCGTCCTCAACCTGACGGGTACTGATTACATGTACCCCTTCTACCATCACTGCATCCAGACGTCTTGTGATCTCTGAAGTAGGAACTGTCTCTGCCAGCTCCAGATCGAAGTACTCTCCCAGACTTTCCGTACCAACTCCTAATGGTGCGGCAAAAGACATGATCATATGCGGACTGTATCCACCGGAAAAAGCAACCGGAAGATTGGCTCTGCGGATAGCCTTCTGAAAATAACGCATGGTATCCAGATGTCCCACAAATTTCACAGGACCCTCTTTGCTGAATTTAATTCTTACCTTCATAACATACACCTCCGCCATAACGCATAGCACCACAGCCGGAACATTTCTGACGGCAGTTTGGTGTTACGGTTTCTTTCTTTGCCTGTTCCCATTCGTGAATCAGGAACTTCTTGGTCACTCCTGCATCAATGAAATCCCATGGAAGGATCTCATCTGTGGAACGTTCTCTGAGAGTATAGAAATCAATATCTGTGTTGGTTTCCACAAAAGATTCTTTCCATATATTATAGTCAAAACTCTCTGACCATGCATCGTAGATCGCACCTTTTTCATATGCTCTGAGGATAACTTTTGAACAACGGCGGTCACCTCTTGCAAGGAAACCTTCAAGAATCGTTACATCCGGCTCATGCCAGCTGTAGCGGATACTTCTCTGGTTTAACTGTGCGCGGATCTCGCTTTTTACGACCTTTGCTTTCTCCACGAAATCTTCCTCTCTGTACATACCTGCCCACTGGAATGGGGTAAATGGTTTCGGTACAAAGAAAGAGGTACTTACATTGACCTGAACCTTGCCATTACGTTTTTCTTTCGGCACTTCTTCATAATAAGTTTCTGCAATTTTCTGAGCAAGATGAGCAATACCTTTCATATCATCTTCTGTTTCAGTTGGAAGTCCGAGCATGAAGTAAAGCTTTACCTGATTCCATCCACCTTTGAATGCTTCACCTGCACCATGAAGAATATTCTCTTCTGTCAGACCTTTGTTGATAACATTACGCAGACGCTGGGAGCCTGCTTCCGGTGCAAAAGTAAGGCTGCTCTTCTTTACATCCTGTACCTTGCTCATAACATCCAGGGCAAAAGCATCGATACGCAGGGATGGCAGAGATATATTGACAGCATTGCCATGAAATTCTTCGATCAGGAAGTTTACCAGTTCCTTCAGCTCAGAATAATCACTGGAGCTTAGAGAACTTAAGGAAATCTCCTCATGTCCTGTATTCTGAAGCATTTCTCTGGCACTTGCCTTTAAATCCTCCACATTGCGCTCTCTGGTAGGACGGTAGATCATACCTGCCTGACAGAAACGACATCCGCGGATACAGCCACGCTGGATTTCCAGAGTAACACGATCCTGAGTAGCTTTAATAAATGGAACTACAGGAGCTTTGATCACGCGGTAGTCTTTAGTGACATCGGTGATCAGCTGTTTACAGACTTTCTCAGGTACACCCTCTTTTGCAGGTGTAAAGGAAGCAATGGTGCCGTCTTCTTTGTAGGTTACATTGTATAAAGAGGGAACATAAATTCCGGGAATCTGGGAAGCTGCAAACAGGAAGTCTGCTCTGGAGCCGCCTGCTGCCTTGTTTGCCTTATATGCATCAAACAAAGCATCATAGACAGTCTCACCCTCGCCAATATAAAACATATCAAAAAATTCTGCGATCGGTTCCGGATTATATGCACATGCACCGCCGCCGATGACGATAGGGTCATCTTCCTTACGATCCTTTGCCAGAAGTGAAACATGGCTCAGGTCAAGTACCTGAAGCACATTGGTATAGCACATCTCATATCCAAGGGTAATACCAAGGAAATCAAACTCCTTTACAGGCTCCTGGGATTCCAGGGCAAAGAGAGGAATATGTTCCTCACGCATAATTTTATCCAGATCCATCCACGGAGAAAAGACACGCTCACACCAGACATCCTCACGTTCATTGAACATGTTGTAGAGGATCATCATGCCCAGATTGGACATACCGATTTCATAAACATCCGGGAAGCACATGGCAAAGCGGATATCTACGTCATTCTTATCTTTCATTACAGAGTTGACTTCACCACCGATGTAACGGGCAGCCTTGTCAACTTTCATTAAAATTTCATCGCTTAAAGCTAGAGTTCTCATAGTATTCCTTTCAGAGGTTATTGTATCAACATTGTGTTAAGCAGGGAAAATCCCCCACAATATTCCTATTATATACGGAATGGTGGGGGATTTCAAGGGAGAGTCGGATAGTTTGCAGTTTTTATCTGACAGTATCAGGCTGTAAAAGCGTGAGTAATGTTTCGTATACATATGTATTTTCTCTGACAATTATAGAAAGTTCCTCTTTGGCCTGATTCAGCTGGTGAAATAAATTACGGACATCAGACCTGCCTTCTTTGAAATGTTTTGAACGCAGATATCTGTTCTGATCATAGTAATATCGTTCGTCCAATATGATAACAAGACGTTTTATGTCTCTCACGGCAGTAATCTCATATTCATAACCCTGATGTATATAATCTTCCAGTAAGGCAGCAGTCTCCTCTTCATTATTTGCATATACAACAGAAACATGCGGATAGGGTTTGGAGGTTTTTCTGTCTGTAAGGTGTAGCATATTCTGGATAAATGAGGAAAGTTCCGCATTGGTACGGATGCGGTTGGTTAAGTGAAACATCTGGATTTCCGGCAGGTTTTCTATAAGTTTTAATGTATTTACCCCTAACTCTTCAGGACATATGGCATCTTCGGAATCACTGGAAAATATTACGGGAAACTCCCCCTCCGATTGCGTTAACAGAATCTGCAGTTTTTCTGAAGAAAGTAAATGTGCTTCGTCTACCAGAACTGCACTGTAATGTTTCAACTCTGTATTTTCGGTCAGCTGATTGTCCGAAAGAAAAGCAATACGCTGTAAACGTTTATGCAGTATTTTCCATTCTTTTCCGGCATTACCGCAGTGAATCATGCATATCTGCTGACGCCTGGACAGTTTCATGGCGATATCATAGAGAAGCAATGTTTTTCCCTATCCTGTCAAGTAATATCCAAAAAAAATTGTCGATTTTTGCAATTAAAGAAAATCATTCTTATCGCTTCTTCTGTACTGGAAAAGGATTTTTCCTCTCCAATTCCTGTCCTTGAATTTCCATCTTTTTTATAAAGATGTGTTGCTGACTGTCAGCTTCATATTGAATTGCTACACCAAGATCTTTCTTCATAAATGCGGCAACTCCCATATCTGCAATAACCTCCTGCCCTTCTCTCTCCTGAAAGCTGATTTTAGGGAAAGCCCCTGATAATTTTTCTGTAATATACAGTTCCATTTTTTCCAAACTCTCAAATGGCATAGCCTGTACTCTTTGTAATATCTCCTGCAAACGATCCTCCCTCATAACACATCTACAATGATCTACACCAAATACCATAGCAAGGCTGTGTCCGCAATCCCAGGATACATGAATCTGTCCGGCATCATCTACAAACTGTACAGTTCCTAAATCACCGGGACTCAGTTTTACATACGGATCAGCCTCCATATCTTCCAACTCTACCCGACACCCTGGTGGGTACATATTTCTTAACACAATTCTTTCCGCATTACTTATCACTGTTTTCTTCCTTTCTCCAATCCGGCTACCGCCCCAAAGACTTCTCTGGAACAGTCCCTTCCAACAAATGCTCTCTTTCCTTATTCCATTCCAGCACCTTTTCCATAGCAGCTTCCAACTGGTCTTCTGTCGGTTCTCTTGTATAGGTTCTATATTCCTGAAAATATTCTTCCAAAGTGTTCTGCTGTATCTCCAGTTCCTCTTTATCATAACAATCCGGCTCTTCCAGATCCTTCAACTCCTGCAAGATTTCCCAGCATTCCAAAACACTGTCTATCTCCCGCATTTCAAGCAGATAAGATAAAAATGTTTCCTCTGGCATAATACTGAAATAGCACCGGTCAAACCATTGCTCAATATACATGCGTTCATCAGAACCATTGGTATGTGTACCACAAATCAAATCTGCAACAAAGTTTTCAAACAGTTCACCGATTGACAGCCCAACTTTTCCAGACTTCCTACAGAGTTCTTCTACTTCGTCTTGATATAACCTGATAGAAATGGTCCGCTGCAGGCTTTTTTCATAGGGCTCTATATCCTCCCCTGCCTCACAAAAATGCAGATGGGTATCCATATAAATGTCTTCCATATCGCAAAATCTCCGGCTCATTGCTACATAGTCTTTATTTTTCAAATCCCACTCCAGCCGGTAATGATGTTCTCTTGCGTGTTCTTCTAAGTCTTTTCTTATGATGTTTCTGGTCGCTTCCGGCAGTTCTGCAATAAAAATGCTTGTATCCGGAACCGCCAATACTCTTTCTTTTACCACATTTGTCCTCCCTGTTTGTAAGCATTCCTTGCCACTGGCTGATTCCCCAGTACATCCATATAGAGGATAATTCCCTGCGGGTCCAGATGTACGGTAATAAATTTCTGTATTTCCTGTAACAGATCATGATCAGAAAACCCAGCCTGACAGCCTATAAAATTCCTGATTTTTTCTACAATATCCTGTTTCCGGAACTCTTGCAATACCAGAATCGGAATCGTGTGCTGACCTCCCATAGCATCATAGGGCAACGCTTTCCGTAATTCGTCTAAGAGATGTCGGTAATAATCAACTACCACCTGGTCTGTTTTCCACGCTTTTTCCTCACAGTCCCGGAGTAAAAAATCATACTCTTTTTTTGCCTGTTCCATTTCTTTCAGGATTTCTACTGCCTCCACAGAGCAATACCCTTTCTCTTCTATCAGCTCCATCAGTTCTTCCATAGAATATGTTTCAAGATACATGGCTCCTCCCCCATCTTCTTTGCCTAATTTTCTCCTAATACAAAGAAGAGGAATACACCGCAGCGTTTTCCTCCTCTTTTATGAAATCTTTTTCTCTACCGGAATCCAGGACAATAAGCTCTCCCGGTTCTTTCTTATCCTACTGCTTCCAGAAATTCGTCCCTGTATTTCCATACAATTTCAATATGTTCCGGATCATAAAAATTTATGACTTCAATCAGCTCATGCAGAACTCCATAAGATAGCTCTTCCAATCCCTTATATTTTACAAAAAGTTGCAGTCCCTCTGATTTCTCCTTTTGTTTTTCCTCCTCCCCCTTTAAAATTTTTGCTTCTATCTCCTGTATCTTTTGCTGATAAGCTGCTGTCTTCTCCATACAAGTTTGTTTTCGTGCCAAGTAATCCTTCAGGGAAATCTGTTCTTCTGCATATTGTTCATACAATTCCATTTTCTCCTGTTTACAAAGCGCCAACTTCTTTTCATATTGCTTTTTCCGATATCGGAGTTTCGGAATATTCAAAGTCTGATTGGCTTTCTTTAACTGCTTTATGGTATCCTCTGCAAGGGCTGCCTGCTGTCTTATCATAATTAGCACCAGTTCTTCCAACTCTTTCTGCTTATATTTCTTTGGATAACAGGAAGCATTGGGGGCTGTCGTAACACTTTTACAATAAATCGGCTTTTCTTTGTATTCTGTCCGTATCCGCATTTTCCGACCACAATGCCCGCAGCGGATCAAGCCTGCAAAAATATTCTCCGAAGACGGTGTAGACCCATGATATTTTTTGCCCTTCTGTACCATGTCCTGGACCTTCTGAAGCTCCTGCTCCGTTACAATCGCTTCGTGTCCTCCTTTTACGCAAATCCAATCCTCTCTTGAAATATATCGGTACTCTCTTTTTGACGGAACCCTGGTTTCTGTTTTTCCTCTTACCGTCAGTCCTGCATAAACCGGATTAAACAAAATCAGCTTTACTAAATTTCCGTCCCAGAATTTCACAGATTTCTTTGCTTCCGGCGCCCAGCCTTTCCTTTGAAGATATACGGTAGGTGTTTCAACTTCTTTTTTATTCAGGTCCCTGGCAATGTCTGCATAGGTCTTTCCTTCCAACCTTTGGTCGAAAATCCCCCTTACAACGGAAGCTGCCTCCGTATCCAGATGAAGTTTTGTATGAACACCGTCATGGAAGCAATATCCGTATGTTGGGATTGAACCATGATATTGTCCCATTTCAGCCTGTTTCCTCATAACTTTTTTGATATTGTCGGAACAAATCTGGGGATAAATCCCATTGATCAGGTTCTTAAATTTAATCTCCGTATCCTTTCTTTCGGAAGGTTTCTGGCTGCTGTCATAAAAATCATTGATTGAAATGAAACGCACCCCAAGGAACGGAAATATTTTTTCGATATAGTTTTGTGTTTCTATGGTATCCCTTCCCAGGCGGCTCAAATCTTTGACAATGATACAGATCCGTTTTCTCCTGGTAATCAGCCCCATCATGCGCTTAAATTCCGGGCGGTCAAACGTTGTACCGCTGTAACCGTCATCTACAAAGAAGAAAAGCTTTGCCCCTGCAAACTCCGGCTGGTTTTCTACAAAGTGCTGAATTAAAAGCCTTTGATTTTTAATGCTGTTGCTTTCCTCCATTTTTTCTTTATCATCTCTGGAAAGACGCAGATAAGCAAAAACAAAATCACACTGCATACGGAAGACCTCCTTCCATATTGTCCAGTTCTTTTTCCAGCTCCTTTTCAAATAAATCCCCAAACCAGAACACGATTTCCACATAGTCTTTGGAATATACCGTAATCTTTTCAATAAAGCGGTCCGCAATTCCTTTCTCTATCTTCTGAAATCTTTGGTACTTTAGAAGTTCCTCTGTCCAATCCATTCTTGCCTTCACCTGATCTAACAGGTGCTGTCCACGAAGCTGTATCTGCTTCATATTCTGCCTGGCTGCTTGCTGTTCTTCCTGATAGATTGATTTAATCTCCTGATATTCCTTGCAGTCCAACAGCCCGGTAGCATAATGCTCAAACAAGGTTTCCAGTTTTCTTCCATACTTCTCATACTTCTGTCTGGCATTTTTTATTTTTTCTGCTACCTCCTGCTCCAGCTTTTGATAAAACTCTGCACCATAGGTTTTCTTACTTTCTACAGCAAGCTGGATCTGGTAGCGAAGTGCTGCCTTGACTGCCTGATTGATGTAGATTTCATTCACCGTCCGGAAACATTCCGTATGATCTGTAAGGGAAAAAGAAGGACATTTATAAACCATATATTTATGTTTCTCATTGCCTCCGCTCCTGCTCCTTCCAAGGCGTTTTCCGCAATGTCCACAGAAAATCCTTCCCTTAAAAGGACCATCTGCCCCCTGTTTTTCTTTTGGGTTTGCAGCCCAGTTATCCAACGTATCTTTCCAGCGTTCCTTTGCAATTTCCTGTGCTTTCTCATAAATTGCCCGTTCCACAACTGCTTCCCAGGCATTTTCACACACTTCCCACTGCTCTTTTGGTATCATCTGAAGGGGAATATTCTGTGCAAGCATCTGTTTTGTTTTCCCATAAACAGCAGCACCTATATAAACGGGGTTCTGTAAAATCTTCCGGATACCGTCTGATCTCCATAACCGCCTTTTTTCCGGCTCCTTTCCCTGTTTCCTTTTCTGGTAGCTGTCTTCCGGTCCTAATACCTTTCTGCCATTCAGTTCCCTTGCTATATCATAGCTTGACATTTCTTCAAACACATACCAGTAAAAAATCTGCCGGATTATTTCTGCTTCCTCTGGTTCCGGCACCAGCTTCTTACTGTTTTCCTCTGCTCGTTGGTATCCATAAGGAGGTCTGGATCCCCAGAACTCTCCCCGTTCCCTGGACAGCCGGTGCGCCTGTACCAGTTTCTCTGAAACTTCCCTGGCATAATAATCATTCATAAAGTGTTTCAAAATATTGGTGGTCCGGTCTTCTACACAAGCCGGGTTTGCACTGTCATATTCGTCCATAACGGAAACAAACCGGATATTTAAGGTTGGGAAAATCACATCAATCAAATCTACAGCATCTAAGGCGTCCCGTCCAAACCGGGCAAAATCCTTTACAATGATGCAGTCAACCTTTTTATTTGCCACATCTTCCATCAACTCTTCAAATGCGTCCCTTTGGAACGTTGTACCTGTCACACCATTATCTGCATAGACTTTTACCACCAGCATTTCAGGGTGTTTCTTTGCGTAGTCTTCACAGATCTGTTTTTGGATATAAATGGAATCCCTTCTGCCATGCCCTCCGTCCCTTTCGGAAAGCCTTACATAAATATAGGTTCTCAGATACTTCATTTCCGGCTTGCTGCTTTGTCTTTTCTGTCCTCTTTTGCTTATCTTAGGCACTTGCTTCCGCCCCCTTTCCTTTCAGGAAGGCTTCCACTTTCCGGTCCGGCTTTGCTCTGTTTACAGTTTCCAGTAGTCCCAATACCTTTTCAAATTCATCTTCAAACCAAAAATGAATGATAATGCGCTTCTGCTCATATACCTCAATCCGTTTGACCAGATTTACCAGCATTAAGCGATCCACTTCCGTCCGGTCTCGGTATTCCAGAAAATATTCCAGCCACTCCTGCTGTTTTTCAAGGGTTTCCTGCAAATTTCGGATTTCCTTTTGCTGGCACTCCATTGCCTGCCGGATTTCCTCTAAAGACTGGTCATACTTTGCTTTGAAGGTTTCAAATTCTGTCCGGTCCAAGATTTCTTCTGCAAAACTGTCATACAGTTTTACTTTAATGTTTAAAATCCTCTGGCTCTCCTTTTCCAGCATCTCCAGTTTTTTGTCTTCTTCCAAAAGCCGCTGTCTTGGGATTGAGGCAGTTTTTACATACGCCAGTATCTCTTTCAGCTCCATCAGAACAGAAATATAATGCAGGATTGCCTCTGTCACAGCTCCTACCAGTTTTTTCTCACTGATACTATGGGAACTGCACTGCTTTTCATAAAGGGAAGTCGAACATACATAATAGTGGTGAACTTTATCTGGGCTTTTCAGTACCATGCTTTCTTTACAGTCCCCACATTTTACCAGGCCTGAAAGAAGCGCTAGCCCCTTTGCACCTCTCATGGTATCCATTTTCATCAGGTTACCTACCACTTCATATTGGTGTCTGTTGATAACCGGCTCAAAGGCATTTTCGTACCGTATCCACTCAGCTTCCTCTTTGTGGATCACAACCTTTACTTTATGGTTTGGCGTTGTTGTTTTTCCCTGTATCAGCACTCCGGTATAGCGTTCATCAAGAAGGATACGACGTACCATAGTTGGCATCCAGACCGGTTTTTCCGTCAAGCGGAACCCTGTCTTTAATTTCTGTTTTAAATACACCTGCTTATACCGAAGAGGTGTCAAGACCCCACGCCGGTTCAATTCTTCGGATATATCTGTCAGGCTGTAGCCCTGCATTTTCATGTGGTAAATATCCCGTACAACAGAAGCTGCCACTTCATCCATAACCAGCTTATGTTTATCCTCTTCGGATTTCAGATAACCATAAAAAGCAAAAGGCGCTACACACTGCCCGGCTGTCATTTTGACATACAAATGGGAACGCACACTTTTGGAAGTATCCGCAGGATAAAGGTCATTGATTAAACTTTTAAATCTCAGGGTAAGGAAATCACGATTTGGCGTGAGGCTGTCATAATTGTCATTGACAAGGATCAGGCGCACACCCATTTTCGGCAGGATACGTTCCACATACTGTAAAACACCGGAAAAGTCCCTTCCATAGCGAGAAAGGTCTTTGACAATAATACAGTCTGCTTCCCCCTCTTCCAGCATACGCAGCATTTCCTGAAAACCAGGGCGGTTAAAGTTTGTGCCGGTATATCCATCATCCACACATTCTTTTACCACCTGAATTTCAGGGTGGCTCTTCAGGAAGCTATGAATCAGTATCCTCTGGTTTGATATGCTGTCGCTTTCCCTGTTATCACCGTCTTCATCAGAAAGGCGCAGGTAAACAACCGCACGATAGATTTTTTTAAGTATTTGATTTTTCATTGTATTCGCTCCTATCATTTAGATTCGTCAGCCGATTCCCTAAATGATAGAGGCTACTGGGTCCTTGCCATCATCCTACCATAGTCCAGAAGGTTTGTCCACCCTGTAATCTGCCAACAATCCGCATTCTTCCCTATCCCTGTCGTGGCTTTACCATTTCATCTGCACAAGGCTTTCTATGGCTTCCTCTATGGTACGGTTGGTAGAAGCAAACCCAATCTTTATGGTGATCCCCTTATATTTCAGAAAATAAGGATTCTTTCCGGACTCCAGGATTTCCCGGATCTTCTCCGGTTTGCTCTTTTTTACATCAATATTCAGTTTCTCTACATCTTGTATCTCTTTCGGGTCAATGTCTTCAAACGTCATTTCCCGCATCTTCAGCAGTTCTGCCCGCGAGAGCATTATATCCTTTCCCTAGTACAGCAACTGCACAGATACGCATCTAACTCCTGCTCAAACTGTTCCTGTTTCTCCCAGGTGTGCATTAAATACTGTTTCAGTCTGGCATAGTCTAAAATTCCATAACCGATACAATCTATCTGTACCTGAAAAGACTGGAGCATTTCCATTGTCTGTAAAATTTCTTCCGGACAATAGGATAACCTACTGAGTCCGGATACCACAATCACATCAATCATGCCTTTTCGTGCAAGCACTGCCAGCCTCTGCCAGTTTTCTTTTTCTATGGAATAATCACACCCTACACCTTCCAACAAAGTAACCACCTGGTATGTCTGCTGTTCACAGTAATGCAGGCTTTTTTCTTTTTCATAATACAAAAGCCCGGCACAGGGAATGGGAATATCCAGATACACTGCCGCACGCTGGGGAATATTCCTATTTTCTATCTCTTCTTTTCCTTTGCAGATCCATGTAGGAAACAGCATTCCTCCCTGAAAGATCTCTTTATCTTCTGAAAACAGTTTCTGTAACCTCTCTCTCTTCATTGCTCTGCCTCCTCTTTCTTTTGCTCCTGTTTTCATTCCAGGGCTATGAGGAAACCTGTTGTTTCCCCATAGCCCTAAAATGAACCTGTTTCACACACCATACCGGCAGGGCTTTCCCTGCCAGCATGATTTTTTCATTTTCTCACCCCGGTGTGAACGGGAGCATGTAGGACCGGCCCGGCTGGCCGCCTGACACCCTGCAGCCCCCTTTCTCGCTGCAGCATGTCCCAGACGCTACCCTGGTTGCAGTGTTTTTATGCAAAGGTATCATTATCATTCGGCTTTCAGGCTGCCTGCCACCAACAGCCTATGTCTGGGCGCTGCTCACACTTTTCCTTCATCTTCTACGATTCCTTGTTTGATCCGCTTCTTTTCTGCCTTACTTGCTGCCACTGCGGACAAATGTATCTTCGCACAGCTCTTGACCCTGCATCATACAAAATAGAATGTGCCGAAATGTTTTGTGTCCTTTAAGATATTTCTATATTTTAGCGTCAGAAATGACACGTTTGTTTCAAAAAAATATCACCATACCGATATTCAGTTTTCAAGGTTCTCTCCGGCTGAAAACATCAGCCTGCCAAAAGACACCATAACCCTGATGTGTTTTGGCAGACTGTTTTCTGTCTGCATTTCTCTTTATTTCTTTAACCGGATAATCATATCTGCCCAGAATTCTGTGTATGCCTGCCGCATTAACTCCAGAAGCCGGGCTTCGGTAATTCCTGTAATTACGTTTTCTTCTTTCTTTTCCGGTTTTGGTTCCTGTACTTCCAGTGCTTCTTCCCGTATCTTCATTGTAAGCATGGATAAGGAAGGAGAATTGGCACAGTTAATAAAACCGATATAATGGTTCACCACATCATAATCACCTCTGCAGCTTCGGACAATATCAAACGCATGACGGATTGCCCGTTCTACCCTCTGTCCTGTCGTGCCATGTTGCTGGGCCACCTTAAAATACAGATATGTCGTTTTAATCTTGCTGTCTTCTTCCAGAAGCAAAACACTGTCTACAATATAGCCAAATCCTTTCACATTGGCCGGCATTCCCATTTTAAATAATACTGCTTCCACCTTTTCTTTTGATAACATTTCCCTTTTCCTCCCCGTCTGTATTCTCACTTCCTGCTGTCTTGCTGATATTCCTTTAACCCTTTTTTAATTCCTTCTATCGAATAAATCAAAAGGCTGGTTTCCCATTCATTACAATCCTGTACCAGATACCAGATCTTTTCCTTCAGCATCATATCTTTTTTCGCTGTACCCATGTGCATGAAGTGTTCTTTTATGGGAATATCCATAGCTTCCAACAGCCGGATATAAGTTTTCATGCCCATGGCCCTGGCATGTGTTTCGATTTTTGCCAGATGGGATACGGAAATATCTGCTTTTTCCGCAAGCTGCTCCTGGGTCAGCCCCCTGGCTTCCCGCAAGGCTTTTATTGCATCTGCTACAATACAAAGTTCATTCTGCATTCTTTTATCTCCTCGTTGATTACAGGCTCTATTATAATTACAAATCCTTTCCCTGGTAATGGACTATGGAGGCAAGATTTTTCTGTTTCATTACCATTTCTTTCCTTTTTTGGTTTTAGAGATTTATTATATCTGAACGAGTTGAAAACGATTTTTGCACCATTTACGAAAAAGCACTGCATTATCTCTTCATTTAGGCATAAAAAAGGAGAGAACGTCACATATCGACTCCTCTCCAATAGCTTCTATTCATCTAAGATATTTGCCAATACATAGGCTTATTTGTTTTTTCTTTCCAGGAACCTCCGTATATCTTCCACACTATCTAATATGGGAATGGACGGGGCAGACGGGCTACATACTGGTTCTTGACTGGACATTTCCAGTGCGTTAATAAATGCTTCTGCCTTTTTGGGGTCTTCAATCACAAGCTCTGTAAGGATACTTGATGTAGCCATATAGAAAGCACCTCTTTTCTCTCATATCTTAAAAATTCTTTCGCAAAAAGATCCTGCAGTATTTTCTATACGCCAAGACCTGTACGCTCCATTTTTATTTATGTAATAAAGTTTGATCCAGCATGTTCTTAATTTCATCTGGAAGACCGTCTATCGTTGCATTTTCATCTAAAAACAGTAAATTTGTATATTTTTTCGCATCATTCGGTGCTGAAAAAATATGAGTTACTGTATATGCTGTTCTACTTTTAGAGAAGCAATCTTCATCTCGCAGCGATTCTACTACAAAGCAATCGCCCTTTTGCTGCCCCTTATCATCATACTCTTTATTTAAGCATAGAGTAAAATTAAGATCTGTTGTGCCAAACTTATAATTTCTCGTATCTGTAACAATCTCTTCCAGCATAAATCCTTCTGAGCCAGCCAGCATTGCAATC